>CAXBQO010000011.1:0-18639 GCA_963977945.1 uncultured bacterium | reverse complement strand
GGCGCTACCAATTTTGATTAAATTCATTCGCGAAGAGTTAAAGAAAACCATGTCAGCTGTTGGCGTGGAATCTCATGTGACTGGTGCTGGTGGATTATTTGGTGATTTATTTGACGCGTTTGGATCTATCGACACCACTTTGTTGAAAACAACATTACTTGTCGTAACTATTATTTTGATTTTTGTATATCGCTCACCAATTCTTTGGATTCTGCCACTATTTACAGCTGGATCAGCATTGGCATTAGCAACGATGATTGTTTATTATCTTGCAAAAGCTGGCACCATTGATTTGAATGGCCAGACACAGGGAATACTAGATGTTTTGGTTTTAGGAGCAGCAACAGATTATGCGTTGTTGTTGATCTCCAGATATCGCGAAGAATTACACAATCATGAATCGAGAGTTGAATCGATGAAGATCGCATGGCGTGGCACGGTTGAGCCAATCGTGGCATCTGGATCAACGGTTATTGCCGGATTATTAGTTTTGTTGCTGAGTGATTTGTCTGGGAATCGAGGTCTCGGGCCAGTTGGAGCAGTCGGTATCGCAAGTGCGATGTTTGCTGTTCTGACACTTTTGCCAGCATTGTTGGTGGTTTTTGGTCGCTGGATTTTTTGGCCAAAGATTCCAAAATTTGATCATGAGGATGAGAAGCTATCTGGAATCTGGTCGAAGGTTGCAAATTTAGTTGATCGTAGGCCAAAGCAATTAGTGGCAATTACCGGAATTGCATTGCTGGCAATGGTGTCGTTTGTACCAACTTTAAAGGCAAATGGTTTAGCTCAAACTGAAGCATTCACTACAAAATCTGACTCGGTAGTTGGACTAGATAAATTAGGTCAACATTTTCCTTCCGGTGAAGGATCACCAGTTGAGATTTTGGTAAATCAATCAGATGCCGATGCAGTTTCTGCCGCAGTTGGCAAAGTTGCCGAGGTGGCATCTGTGGTTTCACTTACAAAATCTGATCCGATTACAAAGAGGCCAACAACTGAAATTAAAGTTGTTGACGGCAAGGTCTTACTAAATGCGACTTTGAAGGTGACTGCTGATTCGCAAGAAGGTCGAAATTCAATTCCTAAAATAAGACAAGCAGCAAAATCAGTCAGCAAAGACGCGATGATTGGCGGTCAATCTGCGATTTTTTACGATACTGATCAATCTTCCCGTCGCGACAATCGATTGATTATTCCTATCGTTCTGATTTTAATAGGAGTAATTTTAGGTTTGCTGCTTAGATCTTTGGTAGCTGCCGCGGTCTTACTTTTTACTGTGGTGCTTTCATTTGCCGCAACGCTTGGCGTGTGTGCGTTAGTGTTCAATCACATATTTAAATTTGCCGGGGCGGACACCTCCTTCCCATTGTTTACATTTGTATTCTTAGTTGCATTAGGAATTGATTACAACATCTTTTTAATGACTAGAGTTCGCGAAGAATCTAAACGAATCGGAACTCGTGCTGGAGTATTAAAAGGAGTGACTGTAACTGGTGGCGTTATTACTTCAGCCGGAGTGGTTTTGGCTTCAACATTTGGCGTACTTGGTTTACTACCGCTTGTGTTCTTGGCCGAGCTTGGCTTCGCGGTAGCTTTCGGAGTTTTACTGGACACAATCGTGGTTCGTTCGCTCCTAGTTCCATCAATAGTTCGAATACTTGGAACAAAAATATGGTGGCCGTCTGAACTTGCTCGTGGAAAAGATTGATTTAGAGTCAATTAATTATGAGTGATGAGAAGCCACGAGTTGGCATCGCTGGATATGGATTAGCCGGCCGATATTTTCATGCGCCTATTCTTGCCGCAGCTGGGTTTGAAATCGATTCAGTACTTACGAAGAATCCAAATCGAATTTCGGAGTTACATTCAGATTTTCCGAGCGCGAGAGCAGTAAGTGATTTCGATGATTTATTAAAGTCAAATATTGACTTATTAGTAGTTGCTACCTCAAATGATGTTCACGCTGAGCAGGCAATTGCTGCGTTAGAAGCAAAGATCCCGGTAGTGGTTGATAAACCAATGGGGCGCAACTTATCTGAAACTAAACAAATAATTTCGACCGCGGAAAAGAATAAGACTGCAGTCACCGTTTATTTCAACAGATTATGGGATAGCGATGCACTAACAGTAAAAAAAATTGTGGCAGACAATTTAATTGGTAAAGTTTTTAGACTTGAGTCAAGATTTGAAAGATTTAGACCAGATT
Source organism: uncultured bacterium (assembly GCA_963977945.1). Taxonomy (GTDB): domain Bacteria; phylum Actinomycetota; class Actinomycetes; order Nanopelagicales; family Nanopelagicaceae; genus CALMJB01. Next base: position 16,433 of record CAXBQO010000011.1, on the reverse strand, counting down.
TATCAGCAAACTCGTGGCGAGAAAATTGGAGTAGTGAAGAAGGTGGCGGGAATCTGCTTGACTTGCAACCACATTTAATTTCGACCGCCATTGATTGGTTTGGAGCAGCGGAATTAGTGAGCGCATCAGTCAGAAGTATTAGAGGCGGATCTGATGACGACATAGTCTTGACTTTGAAACATAAAAGCGGAGTCGATTCCTATTTATCAGCCTCTGCAATTATTGGGGCACCAGGGCCAAGATTAAGAGTCAGCGGTGATCGTGGCTCTTTGCTTATTAATGATTTAGATCCACAGGAAAACTTGTTACGTAATGGTTATAAACCAAATGCTGAGGGTTGGCCAAAAGGGGCGAGATCATCTGCCAAAATTTTTACAGGTGATGAAGTCAAAGATATTCAATGCGAAAGTGGAAACTATGTGAGTTTCTACAAGCAGGTTAAAGAGGGGTTAAAGACCGGAGTAATGCCAGTAAGCCACGATTTAATTTTGCAGGTGGCAACAATTATTGATCAGGCAAAAGAAATTTCCATTAGATAATTTGAAGTCAGGTAAAGAAAGTTTTGATTGCATCATCATTGGTGCTGGTTTAGCTGGGTTGACTGCAGCCCGATATTTAAAAATAGCAAATTTAAATACTTTAATAATTGAATCAGATTCACAATTAGGTGGCCGAGTTAAATCTACCCAAATTGATGGCTTCACTTTAGATCACGGATTTCAGGTTATTAACCCCACTTACGATGAAATAAAACGGTTAGATGTTTTAAAAATGCTTGATTTTCACTCAGTCAGCGCGGGTTTTTATGACATCAGTCGCCATAAAGAGTTTTCAATTCGCAAAATTTTAAGAGCAGATTACGGAACAGTTTTTGAAAAATTTGCCTTCCTTAAGTTTTTGCTAAGTAATCCTACAAATTCAGTTTTGAATGAAAGTATCAAAAGTTTTCCGCACTTTTATGAGAATTTACTCTCACCATTTTTTGCTGGAGTATTTTTAACTGAACCCAGACAAGTTGCGAATGCGATTAATCAACATGTGATCAGGAGTTTTGTGACTTCTTATGTGAAAGGAAAATTACCGGGTCTTCCGTCAGGTGGAGTTTCAAGATTCTCAATGGAGCTAAGCAAATCTGCCGGTCCGATATTGCTAAATGAAAAGGTAATAAAGATAGATTCCAACCTGCAGAAAGTTAAGACTAACAACGGAAGTTATAGCTTTAAAAACTTGATCGTTGCAACCGATTTTAATCAGGCAAAGAGATTTTTTCCTAAATTACCAGCAATCAAATTTAATCCTTCAGCCACTTACTACTTTAGTGGGCCAAAAATTTCAAATAAGTTACTAGCTGTTAATGGCAGTAATGGTTTGATAAATAGCGGCGTTATTTCAAATTTCAACCCTAATTATGCTCCGACAAATCGCAGTCTTATCAGTGCATCATTTAATTCTGATAAATCTATGCCAATTAATACCTTACAAAGTGATTTGGCAAAAATTTGGCAGGTTTCAAGTAAAGAATTGGAATTTATATCGGTCTTCAAAATTACTAATTCATTGCCAAAATTTATAAAAAATAGATTAGTTTTAAGTAACAAAGTTGGTCCCAACATATTTTTAGCTGGTGATTACTTATCAGCGCCATCTCAACAAGGGGCAATGAAATCTGGCCGACTAGCCGCAGAAGCGGTTTTAGCTAGAACTATTTAACTAATTCCACCAGCGCAGATGTTATGTGGGGATAAGAAAATTCAAAACCGTTATCTTGTAAAACTTTTGGTACAACTCGTTTAGAACCAAGTATTTCAGTGGAGAATCCACCGATTACTAATTTAAGTGCCAGCGCAGGTGCTGGAAATAATGCGGGTCGATGAAGCGCGCGGGCTAAAGCAGCGGTGAACTCTTGATTAGTTACGGGATTTGGCGCAGTTAAATTTACTGGTCCGGAAATTTTTTCTTTCAACAAAAATTCAATAGCCCGAATTTGATCGTGCAAAGTTATCCAGGACCAATATTGTTTTCCATTTCCTAATTTGCCTCCCAATCCAAATTTGAAAAGTGGCAACATTCGACCAAGTGCGCCCGCAGTTGGATCAAGCACTAAACCAGTTCTAAGTTTTACGGTTCTAACATCGGTGGCGATGTCGGCGGCGTTTTCCCATTCGCGACAGACGGTGGCTAGAAAATCGTCACCACCGCGATCAGTTTCACTAACAGCACGTGAACCAGTTTCGCCGTAATAACCAATAGCGCTTGAACTAATGAAAACTTTGGGCTTAATTTCATTAACCGCTTTTGCGATGGTGGAAGTACCTAACAACCTTGAGTTTAAAATTTCTGATCTATATGCCGCGCTCCAACGTTTATCGCCAACGCCAGCGCCAGCTAAATGAACTACGGCATCAACACCTTGTAAACCTGCGATATCGACATAACCGCTCTGCGGATTCCATTCAACTTCTTCATTTGTTTTCGCTTTGCGACGCACTAATTTCACTACGGAATAACCGCGTGATTTAAAGTGTCCAACGAGTGCGCTGCCAATTAAGCCGGAAGCACCGGTAACCGCTAATTTGTCGATCTTTGGCAAATTACAAACCTAAATCAGATTCGAAACGTCCTTCTTCCAAGCGTTCCTTGAGTGTTACTAAGAATCTTGCCGCATCTGCGCCATCGACTACGCGATGATCATATGAGAGTGCTAAATAAACCATGGAACGAATTGCAATTGTTTCGCCACCATCTTCACCGCGAACCACCATTGGTCTTTTCACAACCGCACCCAAACCAAGAATTGCAACCTGTGGTTGGTTAATGATTGGTGTATCAAATAATGCACCGCGACTTCCGGTGTTGGTCAATGTAAATGTGCCACCACTTAAATCATCAGGGGAAATTTTGTTATCTCGAGTTCTGGCAGCAACATCTGCAATTCTTCTGGCAATTCCACCCATATTTAAATCGCCGGCATCTTTGATAACTGGAACCAACAGTCCGCGTTCGGTATCAACTGCAATTCCAAGATGTTCTGCGTTGTGATAATTAATTACATCACCAACAACTGATGAATTTAACACCGGGTGTTGTTTCAGAGCTTCACACACTGCAACTGCGAAAAATGGCAAGAAGGAAAGTTTTACACCTTCTCGTGTTTCAAAACTAGCTTTTGCTTTCTCTCTTAATCTTGCAATCTTGGTTACATCAACTTCGACCACGGTAGTTAATTGCGCCGAAATCTTTAAGGATTCCACCATTCGATCGGCAATCACTTTTCGCAATCTGCTCATTTGCACCGATGTGCCACGAAGTGGCGAGGCGACTACAGCTGCTCTTGGGGTAGAGGAATTTGAAGTTCCGGAGTTATTAGAAGTTTGTGTAGCGACAAAGTTAGTTGTTGCTGGGCGAGAAATCGCAGCCATAACATCTTCTTTGCGAATTCTTCCACCAATTCCAGTTCCGGAAACTGTTGCAAGATTTACGCCATTTTCGCTCGCAAGTTTTCTAACAATTGGTGTTACATAAAGATCACTAGTTTTTGAATTTGTTGTGGCCGCGGCATAACTTGGAATTGATGTTGCAGCTGGCGCGGCAGCAGTTGTCACGGCAGGCTTAACTGCAGTGGTAACTGGCGCGGCTACTACCGCTGCTGGTGTCGCAACAACTGGTTTTGAAACTTGTGCAGCAACTGGTTTTGGATTTTGGGGTGCTGCCGGCGTGGCATTTACACCTGCACTCGATGCAATAACTGCCAGTCTTGCGCCAACTGGAACCGTTGAATCAACTGGTACTTCAATACTTTGTAATGTTCCGGAGGAAGGAGAAGGAATTTCGGTATCAACTTTGTCAGTTGATACTTCTAATAACGGTTCATCAACATTTATTACATCGCCAACTTTTTTTAACCATCTAGTTACGGTGCCTTCAGTTACAGATTCACCAAGAGCTGGCATCACAACAATTGTTTGATTTGCAGATGTTTGATTTACAGAGCTAGATTGATTATTTGCGGCAGGCGCTGCTGGTGCTTCTACTTTTGGCGCAGCAGGTTGTGGGGTAGAGACTGGTGCTGCAGGTTTTGGCGCTGCTGGCACAGCAGTGATATTTGAGACAGGCGCCGCTGGAGCACCGGCAGAATCAATTACGGCGAGCTCTGTTCCAACCGCAACAGTTTGATCAACCTGCACAATAATTTTTTGAAGTACACCCTCAGATGGTGATGGAATCTCGGTATCAACTTTGTCAGTTGATACTTCTAATAATGGCTCATCAACTTTTACAAAGTCGCCCTCTTTTTTTAGCCATCGAGTTACCGTGCCTTCGGTGACAGATTCACCCAGCGCTGGCATCTTTACCGAGAAACTCATTTAGATGACTGGTCCATTCTGATATTTAATCTTTTTGATCTCATTCTTATCTTTTCAAATTCTAATGACCGAATTATCCATGAGCATGCAGCGGTTTGCCCGCCAATGCTAAATGTGCCTCTCCCATAGCTTCAGAGAGAGTTGGGTGAGCGTGGATATGTTGTGCCACATCTTGAGCATCTGCTTCCCAATTGAAGATTAATTGCGCCTCAGCCAAAAGTTCGCCAACTCTTGAACCCACCATGTGAATTCCAACAACTGGACCATTTTTTACCGCGACCAATTTCACCGAACCAGCAGTTTTTAAAATATTTGCTTTGCCATTTCCAGCTAAGTCGTAATTAATTTCAACCACATCTAAACCTTTAGCTTTTGCTTGCGCAGTTGATAATCCAACTGAAGCAACTTCTGGTTCAGAGTAAGTAACACGTGGAACGCCATCATAATTAATTGGCTTTGGATTTAATCCGGCAATCTCTTCTGCAACCATGATTCCTTCGGCGAATCCCACATGAGCAAGTTGCAAAGTTGGAATCAAATCCCCAACCGCCCAAACTCCGGCAATATTTGTTCGGCATTTGTTATCTACCAAAACATAGCCGCGATCCATTTTGATGCCTACCTGCTCATAACCAAGATTTTGCGAAAGTGGTCCACGACCGACAGCAACTAGTAAAACTTCAGCGGTGAAAGTTTTTCCATCTTCTAATGTCACTGTTACATCTTTTTTGGATTTTGATACTGATTTAAATTTATTTCCTAATTCAAAATTAATACCGCGTTTGCGAAAAGCACGTTCTAATTGTTTGCTTGAACTTTCATCTTCAAGTGCAACCAGGTGTGGTAAACCCTCAATAATTGTTACCTCTGCACCGAACGAGCGCCATACCGATGCAAACTCGCATCCAATTACTCCGCCACCTAAAACAATTACGCTCTTTGGCACATAATCAAATCTCATCGCCTCTTCGCTTGTGACTATTTGCTTGCCATCAATCTCAAGCCCGGGAAGTGTTTTTGGATATGAACCGGTTGCCAAAATTACATTTTTACCTTGATATTTAGTGCCAGATACTTCAACCGTATTTGCGGAAATTAATTTTCCGCTTCCCTCTACATAAGTAATTCCACGGGATTTAACTAGACCCTGCAAACCTTTATATAACTTGGAAACTACGCCATCTTTGTAGGTATTAACACCATTCATATCCATAGATTGGAATGTTGCTTTAACCCCAAACTCATCAGCGTGACGAGTGTGATCGGCAATTTCGCCAGCATGTAAAAGTGCTTTGGTCGGAATACATCCGCGATGTAAGCAGGTTCCGCCGAGTTTATCTTTTTCAATTAAAGCGACTTTTAGTCCAAGTTGTGACGCACGCAGTGAGGCTGCATATCCACCGCTGCCACCACCAAGAACAACTAAATCAAAAATATTATTGGAATCGGCCACGCACTAATCCTGCCATGTTTTCATTTTGGTGATTTCCGCCAGTTTAAATTGTTTTATATTCATGAATTCTAGAAAAAACTAGAAAAAACTCGAAAATTAATGTGAGACAGCCAACTCCGCCAATGTAATTAAGGAGCGAACCGCGATGCCGGTGCCACCAACTGGAGTGTATCCGTGGGCGTTTTTTTCATTGTAAGCCGGGCCAGCAATATCTAGATGTAGCCATGGAATTTCAGGTTTTACAAACTCTTTTAAAAATAATCCAGCAACTAACATTCCACCCATTCTTTCGCCAATGTTTGCGATGTCAGCAGTTGGTGAATCAAGCGAAGCGCGTAATTCCTCTGGAAGTGGCATTGGCCAAAATTGTTCACCAGATATTTTTGTGGCAGTTAAAAATAAATCTGAAAAATCTTCATTGTTTGTCATTACCGCGCTGGTTCGAGTTCCAAGGGCTACAACTTGTGCTCCAGTTAATGTTGCAACATCAACAATTCCATCCAAGCCACCAGCTTTCTCAGCAACTTCAGTCGCTTTTACTAAAGCATCAGCCAGAACTAGTCGACCTTCAGCATCTGGGTTCAATACTTCAACGGTTTTTCCGCCGTAAATTTTGATCACATCACTTGGTCTAGTTGCATTATCTGAAACCATATTTTCAGCAAGTGGTGCCCAAGCATCGATTGCAATTGGCAAATTTAATTTTGCAATTGCCATTGTCGCAGCTACGACTGCTGCAGCACCACTCATATCTGATTTCATGGCTTCCATACCAAGTGCTGGTTTTAATGCTAAACCGCCAGTGTCAAAAGTTATGCCTTTACCTACATAAGCAAATCTTTTTACTGCTTTAGTTTTTGGTTGGTAACTAAGGTGCAACAGTGCTGGGGGATTAGCAGAACCTTTTCCAACGCCAATAATTCCGCCATATCCATTTTTTAATAGGTAATCTGATTTATAGGTTTGCGCCTTGATCGGAAGATCTTTGCAAAGCTCGGAAACTAGTTTGCAGAAAGATTCTGGCGTCAAATGTGATGGCGGCGTATTGATTAAATTTCGCACCATTGCAGTTTGCTCAGCCACAACAAGCGTGCGCTTAATTATTTTCTTAACTAAATCGGTATCGGTAAATCGGGAGACAACATTTACCTTTTGAAGTGGTTGCTTCTTTTCGTTAGCAACTTTGCTGAAAAAATCCATGAATAAATAAGATCCAAGTAACGCCCCTTCACAAATGGCAGATAACTCAGCCGCCGACTTATGGGGCAATGCCAAATCTGCGCTATCGCTTCCAAAGAGAGACCGCGCTGCCGCTCCGGCTGCTCGTCGTAAAGTTTCGGGAGTAATTTTTTCGGCATCCCCTAAGCCAGTAAAGACAATTAACGAATTACTACGTTTTGGATCTACCAGTTTTATGACTTCATCAAAGTTGGCGCTGGCTCCGTATTTTTCTAATGCTTCCAACCAAAATCTTTGATCAATTTGTAAATTGCCACTTTCAATTCTTAGGTCTGCACCAGATTTGGAGATGCCAACCACCAGATTATTTGTTGAGATTTGATTTGTGATGGCGAGACTGGCAGACAATTTATCTTTCACTTTCAACTGGAGGTTTAAATTTTAGAATAACCGATAGATTATCTTATTGATGACTTTAAAACGAACTCCAATTTATGAATGGCACGCAAGCCATTCCGCCAAAATTGCAGATTTTGGTGGTTGGCAAATGCCAATTGAATATCCAACTGGAGTACTGGCAGAACACACGGCAGTCCGTACAGCTGTTGGTTTGTTTGATGTTTCCCATCTTGGAAAAATTTCAGTAACTGGAAAAACTGCAAATTTGGCAAAAGAATTTTTAGATTTCCAACTTACAAATGATCTTACAAAGTTAAAAACTGGTGGCGCACAATACAACTTGCTTTGTACCGAAAGCGGGGGAGTAATTGATGATTTAATTGTGTACCAGCGTAGTGATTTTGAATTTTTATTAATTCCCAATGCTGCAAATTGTGCGCAAGTTTTTGCAATTCTTTCTACCGCCGCAGCTACAAATCAAGACATAAAATTAAGTAATGATCATGAAAAATATTGTGTATTCGCAGTACAAGGACCAGCGAGCAAAAAAGTATTAAATCAGTTGTTTCAAGTTCCTACTTTGGAATATACGCAATTTGCCGAGGTGCAAATAACGAGTTTGCCGTCAATCAAAGAAATTATTTTGTGCCGGACTGGGTACACCGGTGAATTTGGTTACGAAATATTAGTGAGTTGGAGTGAAGCACTAACACTTTGGCAGCGATTAGTTGATTTAGTAACTGCACAAAATGGATTAGTTTGTGGTCTTGGCGCTCGAGATACTTTGCGAACTGAAATGGGATATCCGTTGCATGGGCATGAATTATCAGTTGAAATTTCACCATTAACAGCTGGTTTGAAATGGGCAGTAAACCTGAAGAAGCAAGATTTTCTTGGTGCTAGTGCCTTGCGCAAAGAATTTGAAAATGGCAGTAAGCAGAAATTAGTTGGCTTGAAATTAATTGATCGCGGAATAGCCCGAAATGAAATGAAAGTTTTCGCAAAGTCAACTGATGATGAAAAAGTTATTGGCACGGTTACCAGCGGAACTTTTTCTCCTACTTTAAAGAATGCAATTGCATTAGCATTAATTAATCAAGATGCGATGGCATTAAATCAAGTATTTATTGATGTCCGTGGAAAACGATTGGCCGCGCAAATTGTGAACTTGCCATTTGTACCCGCCAAAGTTAGAGAAGTTCCGCAGTAATCAACAGTAATAAGAACTAATCTTCAGTAAAGATTGCAAAGTTTTCTAAATACGAAATTTAAGTTTTTTAAGTTAATTGCAACCGATTTATTGTGCGTTGCAGAGCTGAAATTAAAATATCACCAGCAACAATAATCAAAGCGGCCGTTAATACCGCACGGGGAATATCCCAAGCCAGCGATGTACTAAAGTGAAAAATCAAAAAATTTCTAAAGTTATCTAGCGAAGTTGCATCAATAGAAAATGCCAATTGTGATTGGCTACTAATCAGCCATGGCCAAAGTTGCAGATCCATCAAAAGACCGAATGTAAAGCTTGCTACCACGGAATAAATAGCTAACAAGTATTTTGCAAAATTATTTTTCAAATAAGAGATACCCAAGTTAGTTATTTGACCGATAAAACCGGCACCAGCACAGATCCAACCCGCAGTGATCATTTGAAATGGTAACCATGGTCCAAAACCGCCGAGGAATAAGCCCGAGACTAAGAGTGAGAGGTTGCCATAAAGAAAGCCAAACTTTGATCCAAAAGTGAAACTTACAATTATTAGTAAAAACCAAATTGGTTCAATCCCGACCGCACCTGCTCCTAGAAATCTCATGACGCAAGCGAGGGCTATCAAAACACCCATGAGCGCAACCGTTTTGCTACTTGAATTGTTTACCTGCTGGTTTGCAATTGATTTTTCAGAATCAATCAAGAAAAACCACAAAGCAATTGGCAGAATGATTAATGTCCACCATTTTGAATCGGTTGAATTGAAGAGTTGTTGTAAAAATTTAGTATGCAGATTTGGCAATAAAAATGGCCAAAAAAATGCTAAGAAACCAATAGTGTTAAATAAAATGAATGAATATGAACCTTTGAATTTCAACTTCATCTCAGCTGACCTGAGCTTCCAGCACATCGTTAACGGTTAACCATTTTTGATTTGGAAATAGTTTGGCAACTGTTGGGGCGAATGCCGCCGATCCTGTTAGTAAATTGCGAACCTCATCATCAACAATAAGTTCTCCGTCAGCAATCAAAATTGCCCGATTACAAACTTGAGCAATCAACTCGACATCATGCGAAGCAATCAAAGTTAATCCACCATTTTTTTGATGGTTTTTCAGTATTTCTACCAGCCTGGATTTAGTTTGATAATCAACGCCTCTAGTTGGTTCATCCAAGATTAAAATTTTTGGATTAGTTGCAAGCGCCATAGAAAGCACCAGTATTAATTTTTGTCCCTCAGATAAATCGCGCGGGTGCTGCTCTGGCCTAACATCTGGCAGAAAATTTTTCACAATATTTAAAGTGGTATCTCTGGTTAAACCATTTTGTTTATCGACTAATTCACACTCCGCTGAAACAGTTTTTGAGATTAGTAAATCCGATGGCTGGGCAGGAACGTATCCAAAGATTTTTGTAATTTCTGAAGCTGGAATCTTTTGCGGATTTTGATTTAAAACTTTTACCGACCCAGCTACCTGTTTATTTAGACCGCAAATTGTTTTCAATAATGTCGACTTACCTGCGCCATTTCGGCCAAGAATTCCAATGGTCTCGCCAGAGTGTGCAGTCAAATTAAAATCATGCAGCACCGGAACTGATTGGTAAGAGACAGAAAGATTTTCAATTTGTACTAACCTCACCGAATCTCCATCAGTGTTATTTTGGAAATTAATTTTTGATTTAGAAATTAAAGAATCAAATTTATTGGCAAAAGAACTCTCGATGGTTTTTCGCAATTGTCTTACCGTTACAGGTAAATCTTTAATGCCCAACGCTTTTGCTAGTTTTATGAGTGGTGGATTAAGTTCAGATTTATTTAAAACCGAACTGACATTTCCAGTCGTCACTGTGCCATCGCCATTTACCTGAATCACTCGATCGACAAATTGAATGACTCGCTCTAATCGGTGCTCGGTAATAATTACTGTTAAACCTAAATCAGAAACTAGTCGATTAATAATTGCCAATATTTCTTCCGCAGCCAACGGATCTAGCGCGCTAGTTGGTTCATCTAGTAACAGCATTTTTGGTTGCAACGAAAGCGCACAAGCCAACGCAACTCTTTGTTGCTCACCACCTGAAAGAGTGTGCAGTTTGCGATCTCTAATTTTTTCTAGGCCAAGCAGATCTATCATTTCAGCCAGCCGTTGTTTGATTTGGGTTGGCGCAATTTCGTTAAGTTCTAGTGTGAAGACTATTTCTGATTCCACATCATCGGTGATGAAACTATTTACGGGGTTTTGTCCGACAATTCCTATTACTTTGGAGAGCGCACCTGGTTTTAATGAAGATGTAGATTGCCCATCAATTCTGATTTCACCACTCAAAATTCCAGCGGTGTGATGTGGGATTAAACCATTTACCAATTTAATAAAGCTGCTTTTACCGGCTCCGGTCAAACCAATAACTAGCACCAATTCACCGGCTTCAACCTTGAAATTTAAATTTTCCAAAATTGTCCGTTGCGAGTTTGGATAAATTAATGAGACATTATTGAATTCAATCAAAATTTTCTACCAATCAGAGATTGCTGAGCGCGAACATTATTTTGAACAATTAGTTGCGCTGAAATCAGCACCGAAAGTATCGCTAAAGCAAGTAAATACCAGTTTGAAAAATCAGCAAAACTTAATAAAAATAGGTAGATCGATGAAATAACCAACAGTCGCTCATTTATTCCAAATTTAATTGGTGCAAATTGTGTGGGATTTTGATGAAATCCAAAACCTTTATTTTCTAAGTTTGCCGCCAAATCTATGGCTCTTTCTAAACATTCCTCGATAACTGGAGCTGCGAGAAATCTCCAGTTTGTTAAACCAATTTTCTTTATCCCGCGCATTCTTTGCGCCAATCGAACTCGCTGAACCGAAATTACAAGTTGGGGGATGATTGATAACGCAATAACCATTGCAGTTCCGATATATCTGAATCTACGCATAAAAATCCGCATTAATTGGGTGTTTGAAGTTAGCGTTGAAGCAAATGCAAAAATTAGGAGTACCGATGTAAAACTAATAATCTCTACCGAAACCAAATAAAGTCTTTCGCTACTTACACCGCCACCAATTGTTATGCCAGCCAACCAATCCGGTAGGGGTAATCTAGGAAGAGAAAATAAAATGTTTCCACTTTGCGGAACTCCTATTAGCAGCCCAAAAAAAACTCTTACGAGCGCAGCAAATAATGAAAAGTAAATCGCTACTTTAATAGGGTTAAATTCAGTTTGGCTTTCACCGTTTGAATTCATAAATACGTAGGAAAAAATTGTCGCAATACACAAAAGCGCTAACCAAATAGATTTAGTTTGCAGAATTGAAACCGCAAACGCCCAAAACCAGATAGCGAGCGGGTGAATCATTTGCTGCGCTTTTGCCGCCTGATCGCAAGTGCCAGTGCAGTTGCGATAACCAATCCAGAAACTGTGGCGATGATTGAGATAAATTCGTGTTTCGTTTCCAATCGCTCACCTGCTTTGGTTTCATTTTCCTCTGCCGCAACTTTCGAGAGATTAATGTCGACTTCCGGGCTACATTCAGTTTTTGGATACCCATTAAATGCACAAATTAATCCAGATTTGTCGGTACGAACTTTTACTGATTGATTTAAAACATCTAGTCCAGTGGAATCGGTCTTAGCAATTACACATTTAGTTAAATTTTCTGGCACCGCTTCATTTGATGGCGCAATCTTTTTGTCTCCAAAATCTAGAACTAGCGCCACTCGAATTTGATTAGCTGGCTGCACCACTCCTTTGCAGATTGCAGCAAAATCTGCCGCAATTGCTGGTTGTGCAGCTGGAATGTCATTTGTACTAAAAGAAAAAGCCCAACCTTCAACTGCGCCATCTTTGAGTTTTGTAGATGGGCCAGTCATTGCTGGAACCCACTCGCTGGCTTGCGGGGCAGCTTGGAAATAGCCCCAATACCGGTAGCCCTTTTCAGCATATGCCGAGCTCGCAAAGTGTGAAATTTGCAGAAGATTCAGCAGCAAAAAAACTAGCAAAGAAAGTATAAAAAATAATTTTGCGGATTTCTGGTGGATTGATTTAAAAAAGGTAACGCAATTCATTATTTCCTCTCCCTGTTTTCGCGACAGGTGTAAATGGATTTACTCTGGCATCGAGTGTTTGAGAGGTTTGGTAGCCCGACTTAAAGTGTTTCCACACTTTTCACGGTTGCGCGACAGCGTCGGAATTTCACCGACTTCCCCCGACCAATCAAATATTCAACTTCCGCAACTATCTACTAATGTCGTAGATTAATCAACTCATAAGAGCCAGACACGCTGGTGAATAATTAATCCGTATCGGAAAATTTCGCCAAACAAATGGGAGGCAGAACTTGAAACACCGTCGACTCGGCAAAAGTGGTATGTACATCTCAGAGATTACTTATGGAAATTGGATCACTCACGGCTCTCAAGTTGAATCTGAAACGGCAATTAAATGTGTTAAAGCCGCATTGGATGTAGGAATCACCACCTTTGACACCGCCGATGTTTATGCCGGCACCCGAGCCGAAACAGTTCTCGGAAAAGCATTAAAAGGTGTTAGAAGAGAATCGATTGAACTCTTCACAAAAGTTTATTGGCCGACGGGACCTGGAAAAAATGATCGCGGCTTGTCCCGCAAACATATTATGGAATCAGTGCACGCTTCTCTTCGCCGTCTTAAAACAGATTATGTCGATTTATATCAATTACATCGCTTTGATTACGAGACACCTATTGAAGAATCATTAACAGCATTTGATGACTTAATTCGACAAGGAAAAGTTTTATACATTGGTTTTTCAGAGTGGAATGCAAAGCAGATTTCAGATGGTTTAAGTTTCCAAAAGCAAAAAGGTTTTGATCAATTTGTCTCAAGCCAACCGCAGTATTCGATGCTGTGGCGGGTAATTGAGAAAGAGGTGGTTCCAGTTTGTGAATCAAATGGAATCGGTCAAATTGTTTGGTCACCGATTGCTCAAGGTGTACTTAGCGGCAAATATCAGGCTGGCAAAAAACCACCAAAGAAATCACGGGCCACTGACAAAAAAGGTGGGGCAGAGATGATTTCTAAATTTATGCGGGATGACTTATTGCGTGCGGTGGAAAATTTGCGACCAATCGCTAAAAAACTTGATCTCACGATGGCGCAACTAGCTGTTGCTTGGGTACTGCAGAATCCAAACGTTTCTAGCGCAATTATTGGTGCGACAAAGCCTGATCAAATTAAAGAGAATGTAAAGGCAGCGGGAGTGAAAATTCCGTCGGAGATAATGTTAGAAATCGATTCCGTGATAGGAAGATTTGCCGAGAAAGATCCGGCTAAAACGATTTCGCCACAACCTCGCGCTTAACTTGTTACGAGGCTTAAACTAAATTTAAAATCTATTCGACCGTTTCGCCAGGTTTTCGTTGTGGTGCCGGCGCCCGTAATCGGCGCATCTGCGTAGATCGTAACCATGCGTAAAGTCCTAACCCGCGAGTGGTTTCAGTAGGAAATTTCGCGCGCACAAGTTTTTTGATTTTTCGGGATAAGAAAAAACCATCAATGCCAGAGTAAATAATCGAAGAATAAATCATTGCAATTGAGAGAACTTGAATTTGTTTAACCGGAATTGCCGACATAAAAAGCACAATGATGATCAAAACTAAAAAATACTCGCCAATTGAGCGACGAGCGTCAACGTAATTTCTAACAAATCTTTTTGCCGGGCCTTTATCCCGAGCCGGTAGTGCGTTTTCATCACCGCGCATGTAGGCAGCTCTTGCAGCCAAGCGACGTGATTTATTGATCTCCTTTAATCTTTTCTTTTCTTCTCTACTTGCACCAGGCGACAGTGATGAAATATTTCTAGCCGCTTCGGCATCTTTTCGTTTTGGCGTTGGCTTATTCTTCTTGGTTGGATTTGTTGGTTTTGTTGGTTGACGATCTGAAGATTTGTCCGAGTTCATGGGCTGTAGATTAGTTGAATTTAGTTGAATATGGTTTAGGGCAAAGCCAACATTTGGTCTAGCGCGGTTTTGGCAAATTGTTTCGTTTCAGAATCCACTTTAATTTGGTTAACCACCTCACCACGTACCAGCGATTCCATAGCCCAAACTAAATGGGGTAGGTCAATGCGGTTCATAGTTGAGCAGTAACAAACAGTTTTATCTAGAAATACGATTTGTTTATCAAGGTTATTTTGCGCCAAACGTTGTACCAAATTTAATTCAGTGCCAATTGCCCAGATCGAACCAGCGGCAGAATCGGTAACGGTTTTGATAATCATTTCGGTGGAACCAACAACATCGGCATTTTTTACAACTTCGTGTTGGCACTCAGGATGAACCAAAACTTTGACTCCGGCCAGCCTAGAACGAACTTCGGTAATGTTATTTAATGAAAATCGGCCATGCACTGAGCAATGGCCACGCCATAAAATCACTTTTGCTTGCCGAATTTGCTCATCACTTAATCCACCTGCCGGTTGCCAAGGATTCCAAACCACACAATCAGTAAGTGAAAGACCAAGTTTTAGTACCGCGGTATTTCTACCTAAATGTTGATCTGGCAAAAATAAAACTTTTTCTCGCTTTTCAAAAGCCCACTGCATAGCGCGTGGCGCATTTGATGAGGTACAAACTGTGCCGCCATTTTTTCCGGTAAATGCTTTTATGGCCGCACTTGAATTCATATAAGTAATTGGAACAGTTTGTTTTGCGACTCCTAGTTTTTCTAAGTAATTCCAACACTCATTTACCTGATTTGCAGTCGCCATATCTGCCATAGAACATCCCGCCGCTAAATCGGGCAAGATCACTTTTTGCGAATCTTTAGTCAAAATATCGGCACTTTCTGCCATAAAGTGAACTCCGGCAAAAATAATATTTTCGATATTAGATTGTTCGGCGGCCGCTTGCGCTAACTTAAATGAGTCGCCAGTAATATCTGCAAAATCAATTACCTCATTGCGTTGATAGTGATGACCTAACACCAACGCTTTTCCAATTAGTTTGTCTTTCGCACTTTTTGCTCGCTCGACTAATTGCGGATCACTAGCTTGCGGTAGTTGACCATCACAGGAAACCCCACGTTCGCTTGCAAGGTCTTTACCTTTGCCCATGAGTAGCAATTCGGTGAGTGACATACGGCAATCCTGCCATTTACCGCGCCGCTTCACATATTCTTCGTTTTCAGTAGATTAAACTCACGGTCTTAACTAGTGAAACTACAAAAACGATAATAAATAGTAGAATGATGGAATTATGAGTACAGAGACCACACCAGCAACTACAACAACTTCAACTACCAGTTCAGCTACCGGAGTTTTGCTCACCGATGTGGCGGCGGAAAAGGTAGCGGCACTGCTGGCACAGGAAGGTCGCGACGATTTAAGTTTGAGAATTGCAGTTCAACCTGGCGGTTGCTCTGGCTTGAGATACCAACTTTATTTTGATGATCGCGCACTAGATGGTGACACCACAATCGAATTTGGCAGCAAGAAAGTAAAAGTTGTTACCGACAAAATGAGCACTCCATATTTAATGGGGGCAACAATTGATTTTGTAGATACGATTCAAAAACAAGGTTTCACAATTGATAATCCAAATGCGCAAGGAACATGTGCATGCGGAGATTCCTTCAACTAAGAATAAACTTTTAAAACGCCGGTCAGTCGATGATTATCGCCGTCGCAGGCTCGGTGGGTGGCGACCACATCATGAGTTTCAATGGTCGGTTCACCGATTCACTTGTTGCCGGGTCGCTGCAAAAAGTTTCACTCTCGTTTTTAGTAGATACGCTTGAAATTCGCCGCGGTGGATGCGGCGCCAACATCGCATTTGGAATGGGAGCGCT
>CAXBQO010000010.1:0-18749 GCA_963977945.1 uncultured bacterium | reverse complement strand
ACAAAGTGGCACTGGCAAATAAAGAGTCATTGGTCGCCGGCGGAGATTTAGTCACAGATTTGGTGAAGCAATTAAATACAAAAAATGGCGGGAATTATTTACTTCCAGTTGATTCTGAACACTCTGCGATTTTTCAAGCGATGCTTGCAGGCAGAAGAGAAGATGTTAAAAAGGTAATTCTCACCGCAAGTGGCGGCCCATTTAGAGAACAAAAAGATTTAGATTCGGTAACAGTTGCGCAGGCGCTGGCGCACCCGACCTGGAATATGGGTGAAGTTGTCACAATTAATTCTGCGACGCTATTAAACAAAGGGTTAGAAATAATTGAAGCTCACTATTTATTTGATCTGCCTTACAACCAAATTGAAGCGGTAATACATCCGCAATCGGTTGTGCATTCGATGGTGGAATTCAATGATGGTTCAACAATTGCACAAGCTTCACCACCTAATATGAAAGGTCCAATTTCATATGCGCTGACATTTCCAAAGCGATTACCAAATGTCACTGCGGCAATTGATTGGAACAAAACACACAATTGGAATTTTTCACCGATTGATAATCAAAGGTTTCCAGCGGTGGAACTGGCAAAACGTTGTGGCGAAATTGGAAACGGTATGCCCGCGGTTTATAACGCCGCAAATGAGGTTGCGGTTGCAGCATTTTTAAATAGTCAGATTAAATTCACGGCAATTTTGCAGATTGTTAGTGCGGCGGTTGATTCGCTTGCTGCGAGTGCGACAACTAAAATTAGAGACTTAAATGATGTCAGTGCGATTGAAAATAATGCGCGCAGTATTGCAACCAAAAAGATCAACGAGTTAGCGAGGTAATTTTGCAACTGCTTGGAATCTTGGCATTTGTATTTGCTTTGCTATTTTCGGTAATGGTGCATGAGGCCGGGCATTACCTAACTGCTAAAAGATTTGGCATGAAAGTTACTGAGTTCTTTGTCGGATTCGGCCGACGAATTTGGTCAACTCAAAGAGGTGAGACCGAGTTTGGAGTGAAAGCGATTCCAGCTGGTGGTTATTGCAAAATTGTTGGAATGACTCCTGATGAAAATTTAACGCTCGAAGAAAAACCACGGGCATTTATTGCTGGCAGTATTCCGCAACGTTTAATAGTGCTTGGCGCTGGTTCATTTTTACATTTTGTTTTAGGGTTTTTATTAATTTTTACATTAATTGCCGGAATCGGAATCAGCCAAACTAGTTCAAAGATTCAAACAGTTTCTGAATGTATTCCACAATCTGCAACTGAAAGTTGTGGCCCAACTTCTAAAGCATCACCGGCAAAAGCAATCGGTTTACAGCCAGGCGATCGCATCATCGGAATCAACGGTGAGAAAACTTCCGATTGGAACAAGTTGCGAGATCAATTGCGGGCAGCACCAAATCAATCGGTGACATTAATAATTGATAGAAATGGCCAGCAATTAGATTTGCCAGTCGTGTTATCGGCGCGCGAATTAGATGGCAAACAAATTGGCGTACTCGGTGTTACAAATGCGCTAGAACGCAAACGGGTCAATCCAATCGTTGCAGTTTGGCGCTCGACCACAATTAGTTGGGAATTTTTTAAAGCCAGTATTTCAGCGTTGATTTCATTGCCAAGCAAAGTTCCGCAATTAGTAAATGCCACATTTGGCAACGAAGAGCGCGATCCAAATGGTTTAGTTGGCGTGGTTGGTGCGGCGCGCATTGCTGGTGACGCCGTTGGTTCAACTTTAAGTTTTGCCGATAAGTTGGCAACATTTCTATTAATGATTGCAACATTAAATATCTTTGTTGGCATATTTAATTTATTGCCACTTCTGCCATTAGATGGCGGTCATATGGCAATTGCGATTGCTGACGGAATCAGAAATCGTCGCGCAGCTCGTAAAGGTTTATCAAAACCGGCACCATTAAATGTAAATCGATTAATGCCACTGACAATGGTGGTCTTTGCGATTCTGCTCACGCTTTCAGTTTGGTTATTGGCAGCAGATTTATTCAACCCAGTAAAGATAAATTTCTAGGGTTGGGGCAGAATATTCACCATGGTTGATCTCGGAATTCCAGCATCACCGCCACCAACACTTGCGCCACGACGCAAAACAAAACAAATAAAACTTGGTGCAGTCGGTGTCGGTTCAGATTTTCCAGTTTCAGTGCAATCGATGTGTACAACTCTTACCGCCGATGTAAATGCAACACTTCAACAAATCGCCGAACTAACCGCCTCTGGTTGCCAAATTGTTCGCGTGGCAGTGCCATCACAAGATGATGCTGATGCGCTGGCACAAATTGCTAAAAAATCTCAGATTCCGGTAATTGCCGATATTCACTTTCAACCAAAATATATTTTTGCAGCGATAGATGCTGGTTGCGCCGGAGTTCGTGTTAATCCTGGCAACATCAAACAATTTGATGACAAAGTAAAAGAGGTAGCAAAAGCGGCCGGCGATGCCCAAATTCCAATTCGCATTGGAGTAAACGCTGGCTCACTTGATCCCAGATTGCTCGCCAAATATGGCAAAGCAACCCCAGAAGCATTAGTCGAATCAGCGCTTTGGGAAGCAAGTTTGTTTGAAGAACACAACTTCACAAACATAAAGATTTCAGTAAAACATCATGATCCGGTCACAATGGTTAAGGCTTATAGGTTGCTAGCTAGCAAATGTGATTACCCATTACATCTTGGCGTGACTGAAGCTGGCCCACAATTTCAATGCACAATTAAATCTTCAACCGCGTTTGCAATTTTATTATCTGAAGGAATCGGCGACACCATTCGCGTATCACTTTCTGCGCCACCAGTTGAAGAAGTTAAAGTTGGTATTTCAATTTTAGAATCATTAAATCTGCGCCAACGTAAACTTGAAATTGTTTCTTGTCCATCATGTGGTCGCGCACAAGTTGATGTTTATACATTGGCTGAAAAAGTTCAGGCCGGATTACAAGGAATGACTGTGCCACTTCGCGTTGCAGTTATGGGTTGCGTAGTTAATGGTCCAGGTGAAGCGCGTGAAGCAGATCTTGGAGTCGCATCTGGAAATGGCAAAGGCCAAATATTTGTAAAAGGTGAAGTAATTAAAACTGTTTCAGAAGCACAAATTGTTGAAACCTTGATTGAAGAGGCGATGCGCCTTGCTGACGAGATGGAAAAAGCGGGTGTCGCTTCGGGCGAACCTTCAGTTGAAGTTAAATAGTTTTCGCGTTAGATAGGCTTGCCACATGTTGCGCATGTCTACATTATTACTTCGCACATTAAGAGATGATCCAGCAGATGCTGAAGTAGCTAGCCATAAATTATTAATACGGGCTGGTTTTATTCGTCGCGTTGCTGCCGGAATTTATTCATGGTTGCCACTCGGGTTTAGAACTTATCGAAAGATTGAAAACATAATTCGAGAAGAGATGGACAACGCTGGGTTTCAAGAGGTTAATTTCCCAGCGCTTTTGCCAAAAGAACCATATGACGCCACAAATCGCTGGACTGAATATGGTCCAGATATTTTCCGCTTAAAAGATCGTAAGCAAAATGATTATTTGCTTGGCCCAACACATGAAGAGATGTTCACTCTTATGGTGAAGGGAGAGTTCTCTTCTTATAAAGATTTACCACTTTCGATTTATCAAATTCAAACTAAATATCGTGATGAACCAAGACCGCGCAGTGGAATTATTCGCGGCCGTGAATTTGTGATGAAAGATTCATACTCATTTGATATTGATGATGCTGGGCTAGAAGCTTCATATCAACGCCATCGCGCGGCATATATAAAGACATTTGATCGATTGGGAATTAAATACAACATAGTTTCAGCAATGAGCGGGGCGATGGGCGGATCAAAATCAGAAGAGTTTTTGGCTCCTTGCCCTACCGGTGAAGATACATATGTATTGTGTAAATCTTGCGGTTACGCTGCAAATGTTGAAGCGGTAATCACCAATGTAAAACCATTTGCTGGTACCAGTGCGCCTGCGATTGAAATATTGAACACACCAAATACTCCAACAATTGAATCTTTGGTGGCGGTATTAAATAAGAATTACGGTGGTGGCTTTACCGCAGCTGATACCTTAAAAAATGTTTTGCTAATGGCAGATGGCAAGCCGATTTCAGTCTTGGTCCCAGGTGATCGCGAAGTTGATGTCAAGAGATTGGCCGCAAATTTAAGTGGCGTAAAAGAGGTGCGCTTATTTGAAGATGAAGATTTTGCAAAAAATCCTAATTTAGTTAAGGGCTATGTCGGTCCACAAGATGCTAAGAAATTTGGAATCAAATTATTTGCCGATCCAAGAATTACCAAAGGTTCACATTGGGTAACTGGTGCAAATAAGAAAGATACACACGCCAGATTTGTAACCTGCGGACGTGATTTTGAAGTTGAACAATATGTAGAAGCGGTTGAAATTAAAGCCGGAGATGCATGTCCAAGTTGTGAAAAACCAATTGTGATTGATCGGGCAATTGAAATCGGACACATATTTCAACTCGGCCGAAAATATGCCAAAGCATTAGATCTAACAGTTTTAGATCAAAACGGAGCCGCTCAAGTTGTGACAATGGGTTCTTACGGAATCGGAGTTTCAAGGGCGGTTGCAGTAATCGCCGAACAAACTTATGACGAAATCGGTTTGTGTTGGCCAGCCGAAGTTGCACCAGCAGATGTACACATTGTTGCTACCGGAAAAGATGATTCAATTTTTCAAGCTGCTGAAAAAATCGCCACCGAACTTGAAGCGGCGGGCTTAGAAGTTTTATTTGATGATCGACGCGATCCAAGTGCTGGCGTTAAATTTAAAGATGCAGAATTAATTGGAATTCCAAAAATTATTATCGTGGGTAAAGCCCTAGCTGATGGCAAAGTTGAAGTTCGAGATCGCAAGAGTGGTTCTAAAGATGAGGTTGAGTTAAACAAAGTAGTAGCACTCTTTAAAAAGTAAAAACTTTTTCAATGAGTATCGAAACTTTAATTTTTTTATTTTTTGCCGCCGGCTTTGCCGGATTTGTTGATGCAATCGCAGGTGGTGGGGGATTAATTCAACTGCCAGCATTACTAATTGGTTTGCAATCAAAAGAGCTGCCGTTAATTCTTGGTACAAATAAGGTTCCAGCAGTTTTTGGCACAAGTTCTGCGGCAGTTAATTATTTTAGATCGGTTAAACCTGATCTGCGTCTGACTTTTACGATGATGCTGCCGGCATTTATCGGCTCAATCGCCGGAGCCTTTAGTGCCACCGCAATTTCAAAAGAGTTATTCCGACCAATCATTGTTTTACTTTTAATTGTGGTCGCTATTTACACCTGGCGAAAACCCGAACTTGGGCTAAATGAAAATCTTAAATACAACCACCGCACTAGATTGATATTAGTTTTCCTAATTGGTTTATTGATTGGTTTTTACGATGGCATCTTTGGGCCAGGCACCGGCACTTTTTTAGTTTTTTTCTTAGTGATTGGAATCGGTTACGCATTTCTTAAAGCATCAGCAACTGCAAAATTAGTAAATATCTCAACAAATCTTGGTGCAATTTTTACATTTCAACTCACTGGTCACATTTGGTGGAAATTAGGTTTATTGCTGGCGGTTGCAAATGTCACTGGGGCAATTCTTGGATCAAGGCTGGCAATTCGTGGCGGCTCACCACTTGTGCGTAAAGTATTTCTAGCGGTGACAATTATTTTGATTATGCGCGTTGCTTGGGACACTTTCGTTCGTTAGAATTTAGGCAACAAAATTTGTAATTAGTTACAAATTCCAACTTAATATCGAGGCAGTTATGAGCATTAAAGAGCAAATCCAATTGGCGATATCGCCCGCCCTCGATGAATCAAATTTATTTCTAGAAGATGTCAATGTAGTTACTGCTGGAAAACATCGGCACCTAACTATTGTGGTTGATGCCAACCATGATTTATCAATGGATGAAATCGCCAGCATCACCAGAAAACTAAATCCAATAATCGATGCACTGCCTTTATTTAATGAGCAAAACTTTAATCTTGAAGTTACCTCACCTGGTTTTGATCGACCTTTAACAAAGCCAAGACATTGGCAGAAAAATTTACAGCGCAAAGTTCGCGTTGTTTGCCAAGATGGCAAAGTGGTTTCAGGGCGAATCACTGACGCAAATGAAAATGCAGTGACAATAGATAATTCAAATTTAAATTATGTTGACATTAAACGGGCAAACCTAGAAGTTGATTTCAAGCCGGTGCGAGCATGATTGTTGATGTCGCTTCTTTAAAACTTTTAGCTGAAGCGCGAAAGTTTCCATTTGAAAAATTACTTATGGCGTTAGAAACCGCGGCGGCTGAAGCTTACGATCGCATGCCGGGCGCAAAACCATATGCCCGCGCGGTGCTAAATCGTGAAACTGGAAACTTCGCAATTTATGTTCCGGTATTTGGGCCAGATGGTGAGCGCATCGACACGGTATTAGATGAGATGCCTGGTTTTGAGCGAGAAGCAAAATTTGCAACCCGCAAATTACTGAAAGAAAAAATTCGCGAGGCAAAAGATTTAGAGATTGTCGGAGAATTTTCGGCAAACGTTGGCGAAGTTATTTCTGGAATTGTTCAACAGGGTAAAGAAGCCGACACTATTTATGTCAGCCTTGGAAAAGTTGAAGGAAAAATCCCGCCACACGAACAAGTGAAAACTGAAAGCTTTAAACACGGCGATCGCATAAAAGCATTTGTCGTTGATGTAAAACAGGGAATGCGCGGGCCAGAAATTACTTTATCTCGCACTCATCCAGCATTTGTAAAAATGTTATTTTCAATTGAAGCACCAGAAATTAAAGATCGAGTCGTTGAAATTGTTGGAATCGCACGCGAAGCTGGTGCGAGAACTAAATTATCGGTTCGAAGTCACCGCAGTGGCGTGAGTGCAAAAGGAGCATTAATCGGCCCCGTTGGCGCTCGTGCAAAAGCGGTTATGGATGAATTACATGGCGAGAAAATCGACATCATTGATTTCTCTGATGATCCAGCGGTTTATGTTGGCAACGCACTCGCTCCAGCCAGAGTTACAAAAGTTGAAATAGTTGATTTAGAAACTAAATCGGCGAAGGTAACGGTGCCAGATTTCCAACTTTCGTTGGCAATTGGAAAAGATGGACAAAATGCCAGATTGGCAGCGCGACTTACTCAGTGGCGCATCGACATTCATTCTGACACCGCCAGCCCAACTGAAAATCCGGCAAGTTAGCGTTTGTCCCTCATATTGAGGTAAGGTTTTCATCTGCAAGTTTTATAGATTTTTTCTGGATTGGGAGCAAAGAGAACTCAAATGAGCAATTCAAGATTATGAGTAGGTCAAACTAGGCTCCAATAAAATCTATTGCGGGCCTGAAAGTCAGGAGACAAGTGTCCAAGGTCCGCGTTTACGAATTAGCAAAAGAGTTAGGACTCGAAAGCAAAGAGTTACTAGCTAAATTACAAGAGGTCGGTGAGTTCGTCCGATCTGCATCATCAACTGTTGAAGCGCCGGTATTGCGCAAGTTGATGGATAAATTCCCTGATTTAAAACCAATTGAAGATGCGCCAAAACCTGTTAAAAAAGCAGCAGCGAAAAAAACAACTAAAAAAGAGCCAGAGATTAATTTGGCTGATATTCCAAAAGAGATTTTAGAAAAATATGAAAATTTAGGATTGCAAGGATTACAAGATGGCGCAAAGCGCGCTGATAAACCAAATATTCCAGCCGCGCCACCATTTTCTAGTTCGCAACCAAACGCTGCAAATAATTCTGGCAACTCAAGTAACGCTGGTAATTCTGCAAACTCTGCAAATTCTTCGGGTGCATCAACACAAATGCCACGTCCGCCACGTCCACCACAATCTCGTCCTGGTGGCGTGCCACCACGTGGTGGAAATAATCCATTTTCAAGTGGTGGTCCACGTCCAGCATTTCGTCCAACCAGACCTGGCGCTCGCGGAAATGAACCGCAACGTTTAGCACCAGGACAACGTCCACCAAGACCAGAGATGACTGGTGCGCGTCCTGGTTCTGTTCGTCCAGGTTTTGCAGCAAGACCACAACGACCAGGCGCTCCTGGAACTGATCGACCACGTGATGGCAAACCATCTTCTCCATATCGTTCTTCATCTGGTGATGCAGGGCGCGGTCCTGGATCTGGTGGTGGATTTGGTGGCGGTCCAGGTGGTCCACGTGGTGGCAGACCACAACGCGGTGGAACCGCTGGTGCATTTGGAAAAGGAAAAGGTGGAAAGAAAAGCAAACACCATAAATCTAAAAAAGAGTTACGTGAAGATTTTGAAAATTTACCAGTTCCAACATTAGGTGGCGCAGTTGTTCCACGTGGTGATGGTCAAACTGAAATTAGATTACGTCGCGGCGCAAATCTGCAGGATTTAGCTGAAAAAATTAAGGCAGATCCAGCGGCATTAGTGGCAGCGCTATTTCATTTAGGTGAAATGGTTACCGCTACTCAATCAGTTGATGAAGATACTTTCTCAGTTCTAGGACAAGAACTTGGTTATGTAATCAAGTTAGTAAGCCCCGAGGATGAAGACAAAGAACTATTACAAGAGTTTGATATCAACTTAGAACAAGAATTAGAAGATGTTGATCAAGACTTATTAGTAGCACGTTCACCAATCGTTACCGTTATGGGTCACGTTGATCACGGAAAGACTCGATTACTAGATGCGATTCGTTCAACTGAAGTTGTTAAGAGCGAAGCGGGTGGAATCACTCAGCACATTGGTGCATATCAAATTCACCATGATCACGATGGTATCCAACGCGCTATTACATTTATTGATACTCCAGGTCATGAAGCCTTCACCGCTATGCGCGCTCGTGGAGCAAAAGTCACCGATATTGCAGTATTAGTAGTGGCCGCCGATGATGGAGTTATGCCACAAACAATTGAAGCATTAAATCACGCGCAAGCAGCCGATGTACCAATTGTGGTTGCGGTAAATAAAGTTGATAAAGAAGGTGCGAATCCAGACAAAGTTAAACAACAATTAACTGAGTACAACTTAATTGCCGAAGAGTATGGCGGACAAACTTTGTTTGTAAATGTTTCTGCACTAACTGGCAAAGGTATTGATGATTTAATTCAAGCAATTTTGTTGACCGCAGATGCAGCTATTGATTTGCGCGCAATTTCAGATGGCCAAGCACGTGGTGTGGCGATTGAAGCAAATCTTGATAAGGGCCGTGGTCCAGTTGCAACAGTGTTAGTACAACGTGGAACATTAAACGTTGGTGATGCAATTGTTGCTGGTGGCGCATTTGGTCGCGTACGTGCACTACTTGATGAAAATGGAAACACCGTTGAAATCGCTGGTCCATCAAGACCAGTTCAAGTTCTTGGATTCACTTCGGTGCCAGGTGCCGGTGATTCATTTATGGTGGCCGAAGATGATCGCACTGCCAGACAAATTGCTGAAAAACGACAACTTGCAATGCGAAATGCAGCACTTGCTAAGGCTCGAAAGAAAGTTTCACTTGAAGACTTTATGGAGCAATCAAAGATCAGCACATTGAATTTGATTTTGAAGGGCGATGTATCTGGTTCCGTTGAAGCATTAGAAGATGCATTAGTGCAATTAGATGTTGGAAATGAAGTTGATTTGCGTGTGATTCACCGCGGTGTTGGTGCAATTACAAAGAGCGATGTAATTCTGGCATCGGCATCAACTGCAGTAATTATTGGTTTCAACGTTAAACCAGAGCCACAAACTGCAACATTTGCCGAACAAGAAGGTGTTGAAGTTAAGTTCTACACCGTTATTTACAAAGCAATTGAAGAGATTGAAGCTTCTTTGAAAGGAATGCTCAAACCAGAGTACGAAGAGGCAGTACTTGGAAATGCCGAAGTTCGCGAAATTTATCGTTCCAGCAAATTTGGAAACATCGCCGGTTCTATGGTGCTAGATGGAATTGTGCGCAGAAATGCTAAATGCCGAACAATGCGCGGTGGTGTTGTCATTGGTGACAATATGAATGTTGAATCACTTCGCAGATTTAAAGATGATGCCACCGAAGTTCGCCAAGGTTATGAGTGCGGTATCGGACTTGGTTCATTTAAAGACATTCAAGTTGGCGATGTAATTCAAATTTACGAGATGCGTGAGAAGAAGCGAGCGTAATAATGCCAAGCAACCGTCCCCTAAAAGTTGCCGATCGCATCAAAGAGGTAATCGCCAACTTACTTGAAACCAGAGTAAAAGATCCACGCTTAGGTTTTGTAACTGTTACTGATGTAAAAGTTACTGGAGATTTGCAACAAGCTTCAGTTTTTTACACCGTACTTGGTGATGAAAATGCACGTGAAGCAAGCGCTGCCGCTTTAAATTCGGCGAAAGGAATGTTGCGTTCTGAAGTTGGTCGAACGCTCGGATTACGTGTTACACCAACATTAGAATTTTTCTTAGACGGATTACAAGAGTCGGCAAATGCGATGAATGATTTAATTTCACAAATGCACCAGGCAGATGAAGAGCTGGCTAAATTGCGCAAGCAAGCCAAACCAGTTGTAGAAAATCCATACAAACACGCTTGAAAGTAAATTAGCCGTGTCTGATTTATCTGGCTTTCTAGTAATTGATAAACCAGCCGGAATAACAAGTCACGATGTGGTGGCACAGGTTCGCCGCGCATTAAATACTAAAAAAGTTGGTCACGCCGGCACGTTAGATCCGATGGCGACCGGTGTTTTAGTTTTAG
This sequence comes from uncultured bacterium, assembly GCA_963977945.1. Lineage (GTDB taxonomy): Bacteria > Actinomycetota > Actinomycetes > Nanopelagicales > Nanopelagicaceae > CALMJB01. Next base: position 8,047 of record CAXBQO010000010.1, on the reverse strand, counting down.
GAATCGGTAACGGAACTAGATTGCTGCAATACATAACTGAAGGTAAAAAAGCATATTTGGCAACGATTTATCTGGGCGCAGCAACAACTACAGATGACAAAGATGGCGAACAAATATCAAAAGCAAGTGTTGAACAAATTGGATCAAGCCAAATTCAAATTGAATTAGCAAAGTTTGTTGGCAAAATTATGCAAAGACCAAGTTCGGTTTCCGCAATAAAAATCGATGGTAAACCAGCGCATGAACGGGTTCGCGCCGGGGAAGTTGTCGAAATAAAACCGCGCGAGGTAGAAGTATTTGATCTACAGATTCAATCGATTGAGAAAAAAGATGATTTCTACCTAGTAAAAATATTAGTTACTTGTTCAGCCGGCACATATATCAGAGCCATCGCCCGAGATTTAGGAGATCAATTAAAGTGTGGCGGTCACTTAGTTGAATTACGTCGCACTTTGGTAGCGCCATTTGATATCTCACAGGCCAAACAATTAGATGCAGTTGATGAAACGCAAATTACAAATACAACACAGGCAGTGACTAAGTTATTTTCAACTAGATCTTTATCCTTTGAAGAGGTGGCGGAGATTAAATTCGGTCGGTTCATTGACGCAAGTGATGGCGAAAGCATCTTTGCCGCGTTAGATAATCAAGGTGAATTTGTGGCACTGCTTCAAAATAAATTAGTTGGGTCAAATAAAAAGGCTGCCCCAATATTGGTTGTAAATAATTAATTTATCGGTGTGAAAGAATAAAGATATGTCCGCAAAAAAGGTAACCGCAATTGGAATTTTCGATGGCGTTCATTCGGGTCACCAATTAATTATTAAACGCGCAAAAAGTTTTGGATTTGTCACCGCTCTAACATTTGATCCACACCCAGTTTCGGTGATTACACCAGAGCGAACCCCTAACTTTTTAATGAATTTAGCTGATCGAGTTCATTACTTACGTGAAGCCGGAGCAGATGATGTGAAGGTTATAAATTTCACCAAAGATTTTGCGAAGAAAAGTGCCGATGAATTTATTGAAGAAGTACTAGTTGGCGAAATGAAAAGTGATTATGTAGTAATCGGTGATAATTTTTCTTTTGGCCATCGGGCAGAAGGAAATCCCCAGTATTTAAAGTCGGTCTCAAACAAATATGGTTTTGAAGTTGAAATCGTTAAATTACAAGAAGAACGCGGTTCGATTGTTTCATCTACCAGAATCAGAAATTTAGTAATCGATGGCGATATTCAGCGGGCGAATAGTTTATTAACCAGAAATTATTTTGTGCGCGGTCCGGTAGTTCATGGTGAAAAACGTGGCCGACAAATCGGATATCCAACTGCAAATATTGGTTGCGCAAAAAATGCCACGATTCCAGCAGATGGTGTTTACGCTGGCTTTCTCACAGTTGGAAAAGATCGTTGGCCAGCGGCAATTTCAATTGGAACAAATCCAACATTTGAAGGAATCAGAGCGCGCCAAGTTGAAGCGTATGCAGTTGATCAAGTTGATTTAAATCTTTATGACCAACCGGCAAAATTAGAGTTCACTCATCGCTTACGTGACACTTTAAAGTTTGATGGATTAGATTCATTGCTTTCACAAATGAAATTAGATTGCGAACAAGTTCGCCAACTAACACGTTAATTCATTCAATTAAATCCTAAAATTCCCGTTCATTTTTGATTAATCATTTCGCGCTGGTAATCTTTGCCGCAGAAAGCGAGCAACTGTGCCATCGTGTGTAAGCCCGAGGCCCTCGTGACAGAAAAGAAAGATGAACCAAATGGCAATTACACCAGCAGTAAAAAAAGAAGTTATCAAGCAGTTTGGCGCATCTGCCACTGACACCGGAAGTCCTGAAGCACAAGTAGCGCTACTTTCAAAGAGAATTGATGAAGTCACTGAACATTTGAAGACAAATAAAAATGATCACCATAACCGTCGTGGATTGTTATTGATGGTTGGTAAACGTCGTCGAATTCTTCAGTATCTATCAAAGACAGATATCAATAGATATCGTGCGATTATCGACAAACTCGGTATTCGTCGCTAACTTAAAAAATACAATTTCATATAGATAAAAATAAATAACAACTAGCTACAACCTAGATTTCAATTTTTTAAATTTTTAAATAAAAAAATTGCAAAAATTGGTCCTCGGTAGTGGTTTCCGGGGTTTTACAAGACCCGTGAACTTCGATCGAAGATCCATTTCAAAGAAATCTGGTTGAGAAATGGAGTTGGCCCATGTCGGGTCAAGAAATTCACTCTGCCGTTGCGAAAATCGACAATGGCAAATTCGGAAAACGTCAGATTCGTTTTGAAACTGGACGTTTAGCAAGACAGGCTGCCGGTTGCGCAGTTGTCTATCTCGATGATGACAGCATGTTGCTTTCGGCAACAACTGTTTCCAAAAAACCAAAAGATCAATTTGATTTCTTTCCACTCACAGTTGATGTGGAAGAACGTATGTATGCAGCTGGAAAAATTCCTGGCTCATTCTTTAGACGCGAAGGTCGCCCAACAGAAGAGGCGATTCTTACCTGTCGATTAATTGATCGTCCGCTTCGTCCATCATTTGATGATGGATTACGCAACGAGGTACAAATCGTTGTAACTGTAATGGCGTTAAATCCAGATCATATGTATGACGTAGTTGCAATTAACGCAGCATCAATGTCTACTCAACTTGCTGGCTTGCCATACTCAGGACCAATTGGTGGCGTGCGTATTGCACTCATCGAAGGTCAATGGGTGGCATTTCCAAATCACAGCGATTTAGAAAAAGCAGTCTTTGACATGGTGGTAGCCGGAAGAATCACTGGCGAAAAAACTGAAGATGTTGCAATTATGATGGTTGAAGCTGAAGCAACAACTAAGACAATTGATTTAGTTAAAGCCGGACAAACCGCCCCAACTGAAGAAATAGTTGGTCAAGGATTAGAAGCGGCTAAACCATTTATTCGCGCATTGTGCGAAGCACAAATTGCACTTGCGAAATTGGCAGCAAAACCAGTTGCTGAATATCCAATCTATCTTGATTATCAAGATGATGTTTATCAAGCAGTTTCGGCAGCAGCGAAAGATAAATTGGCACAAGCACTTAAAACTTCGGGCAAACAAGATCGCGAAACCGCGATTTCTGAAGTAAATAAGGCAACTATCGAACAACTAACCGAGCAGTTCCCAGAACGGACTAAAGAAATTGAACAAGCATTACGTTCGATTCAAAAGAAATTAGTTCGAGATAGAACATTGCGCGAGAAAATTCGTATTGATGGTCGTGGCTTAAAAGATATTCGTCCACTCACTGCTGAAGTAGAAGTAGTTCCGCGCGTACACGGATCTGCGCTATTTGAGCGTGGTGAAACTCAAATCGTTGGTGTCACCACTTTGAACATGCTCAAAATGGAACAACAACTAGACACTTTAAGTCCTGAAACAACAAAGCGTTATATGCATAACTACAACTTCCCACCATATTCAGTTGGCGAAGTTGGTCGTGTTGGTTCACCAAAACGTCGCGAAATCGGACATGGCGCACTTGCAGAACGCGCGCTTGTTCCAGTACTACCAACTCGCGAAGAGTTTCCTTATGCAATTCGCCAAGTTTCTGAAGCACTTGGTTCAAATGGATCTACATCAATGGGTTCAGTTTGTGCATCGACAATGGCACTTTTAAATGCTGGTGTTCCACTTAAAGCAATGGTCGCCGGTATTGCAATGGGACTTATCTCTGATGTGGTCGATGGCAAAACTGAATATGTTGCGTTAACTGATATTCAAGGAGCTGAAGATGCATTTGGCGATATGGATTTCAAAGTTGCCGGTACCAAAGATTTTGTTACCGCTTTGCAATTAGATACCAAGCTAGATGGAATTCCAGCCAAAGTTTTAGCTGGTGCTTTAATTCAAGCAAAAGAAGCACGATTGAAAATATTAGATGTCATGTCGCAAGCAATTGATAAACCAGATGACATGTCACTGCTGGCGCCACGAATTATCAGCATCAAGATTCCAGTTGAATCAATTGGTGCAGTCATTGGTCCGAAAGGAAAGATGATCAACCAAATTCAAGAGGAAACTGGCGCTGAAATCACTATTGAAGATGATGGCACGATTTACATCGGTGCCACCGAAGGCAGCGCAGCCGAAGCGGCCAAGGCGCAAATTAATGCCATCGCAAATCCAGTGGTGTTGAAAGCTGGCGATAAATTCACCGGAACCGTGGTGAAACTTGCAACTTTCGGAGCATTCATAAATTTGGTGCCAAACAAAGACGGATTACTGCACATCTCGCAGATTCGAAAAATGTTTGGTGGCAAACGAATTGAAAATCTTGAAGATGTAATGAAGGTTGGCGAAAAGGTTGAAGTGGTAATTGATGAGATTGATCCAAAAGGTAAATACTCATTAGTGCCAGCAAATTTGCCTGAGTAATCACCAAACGATTTAAACCAACTGCACCGCAATGGCGAAAACTGTTCTCCCTTCCGGAGTACGAATCGTCACCGAACGGGAAAAATCTGTTCGCTCGGCAGCATTTGGAATCTGGGTCAATGTTGGCTCTCGCGATGAAAATACAAAAACCGCGGGAGCTTCACATTTTCTAGAACATTTATTATTTAAAGGAACAAAGCGGCGCAGCGCATTAGAAATTTCCTCTGCGATTGAAGCGGTTGGTGGCGATACCAATGCTTTCACTGGCAAGGAGTACACCTGCTTTTACGCCAGAGTTATTGATAAAGATTTGCCGCTAGCAGTTGATGTAATTTGCGATTTGATAACTTCGTCATTGGTTGAACCAGCCGATGTCGATGCGGAACGAAAAGTTGTACTAGAAGAAATCGCAATGCGCGATGATGATCCAAGCGATTTGATTCATGATTTATTTCTAGAAAATTATTATGGTGACTCAACTTTGGGTCGGCCAATTTTAGGAAGTGTTAAATCAATTAAAAATATGTCTCGGCAAACAGTTTTTGATTACTATCGCAGCAAATATCAACCACAAGATTTAGTGGTCTCAGTTGCCGGCAATATCAAACACCGCCAAGTAGTTCGCATGGTGGAAGAAGCCTTAAGTAAAGATTCGTTTTTAGATCGCGCAAATAAAAGCAGCGCCAGCTTTATTCGGCCAGATTCCAAAACAAAAGTGACCGGTGTTGGAAAAGTTTCTCTGACTTATCGAAAAACCGAGCAAGCTCATTTAATTTATGGCGTGCCAGGTGTTGCTCGCAATGATTCCCGCAGATTTGCATTAAGTGTTTTAGCTTCAGCATTAGGTGGGGGAATGTCATCTCGGATGTTTCAAGAGATCAGAGAAAAACGGGGATTGGCGTATTCGGTTTATGCATACCCACAACAATTTGCTGGCTCTGGTGTATTAACTTTTTATGTCGGCTGCAAACCAGATAAAGCTTACGAAGTCAGCGCACTGATTCAACAAATTTTGGCAGATGTAGCAAAAAATGGATTGACCGAAGAAGAAATTAATCGGGCTAAGGGTTCAGTCAGTGGCTCATTGGTATTGAGCCAAGAGGACACCGGCTCGCGTATGAATCGAATCGGTAAAGCCGAACTTGTTTCTGGCAAAGTTTTAAGTTTTGATGAAATTTTAAAAGAGATTGCCGCGGTGACACCTGATCAAATAATCGAAATTGCCCGCCAAAGTATCAAAGTTTCTCCTACCCTTTCCATAGTGGGACCATTAAGTTCCAAGAGCAAATTTGAAAGGTTAATTAAATGAAGGTCGCAGTTCTAGGAGCAAAAGGAAAAATGGGGCGCGAATGTGTCGCCGCAATTTCAGCTGCTTCAGATTTACAACTTGTGGCTCAAATTGATCTTGGCGATGATATTTCCCAAATTAAATCAGCTGGCGCGCAAGTAATTGTTGATTTTACAAATCCAGATTCGGTTATGAAAAATTTAGAGTTTGCAATTACAAATGGAATCAGTGCAGTTATCGGAACTACCGGTTTTAACGATGAAAAAATTAATAAAGTAAAACAATTATTGTCAGAAAATCCAAAAGTTGGCGTCTTAATTGCACCAAATTTTGGAATCGGAGCGATTTTGATGATGCAGTTTGCAAAACAAGCGGCAGCACATTTTGATTCTGCCGAAATTATGGAGTTTCACCACGCTAGCAAAGCTGATGCGCCATCCGGAACGGCAGCCCGCACCGCTGAATTAATTTCAAAAGAGCGAAAAGCAAAAAATAAAAAAGCAATGCCAGATGCAACCAAAACCGCATTGCCTGGCGCTCGTGGCGCAAAAGTAGGAGATGTACAAATTCATTCAATTAGATCTGACGGTTATGTGGCACACCAAGAGGTGGTCTTTGGTTCAAGTGGTGAGACCTTAACTATTCGCCACGATTCAATTGATCGCGCCGGTTACATGCCAGGAGTTTTACTTGGTATCCGAGAGGTAACAAAAAATCCAGGGCTAACGGTTGGCTTAGAAAACTTTATGCCAGAGTTCAAATAGTCTTACTGCAAATTTATTAATAGAATTACTTAATACTGTAGAACTCGAAATAAAAAACTTAAAAAAAGAAAAAAACAAGAGAGAAAACGAGAGCGAAAAAAATGAGTAATCAGATAAAAATGTATGGCGCAGCTTGGTGTGGCGATTGCCGCCGATCAAAGAAATTTTTAGATTCAAACAATGTGAAGTATGACTATGTTGATGTAGAAGCTGATAAAACTGCTTCCGACAAAGTAATCGAAATTAATAATGGAATGCGATCGATTCCGGTAATTATGTTTCCAGATGGCACACATTTAACCGAGCCATCAGATGCTGCACTTAAGGAAAAACTAGAGTCTTTAAAGTTGTTATAACTTCAAAATAAGTTATAAACCAGGGCAGAGGTAGCGGCCGAGCCTAAAACCACCACCGGAAATGGCGCACGCAACGCAAGCGCAATTATCGCTACCGCCATTCCGCTGACTCTTTGATCAATCTGCAATTTTGCATCATTGGCAAAGGTCTGCACCGCAACCAACGCACTTAATAAAACTATTGGTAATAAAGTATTAATTCGCTGAACTCTTGGTCGATTCAACCAACTTTCTGGAATCGAGTGACCTAAATATTTTAGAAAAAAACAAACTATTCCCGAGCCAATAGTGGTAATCCAAAAAATACTCATTTAGTTTCACCAGCTTTCCAACCAAACAAAACCGCAATCGCTGTGGTGGCAATAACTGGTATTCCAGCCGGAGTATTTGGCACTAAAGCTAGCGCCATAATCATCGCCAAAATAGAAATAAGAAAAAGTTTGCGCTCAGTTAAACGTGGCCACACTAAACCTAAAAACGCGGCCGGAACCGCAGCATCTAAACCCCAAGCCGATGGATCACCAATTGCATTTGCACCCAGCGCACCTAGCAAAGTAAATATATTCCAAAATAAAAATACGCCACCACCAGTTAGATAAAAGGCGCGCTGCATATTTGCAGTTTCATTTTGTCTGATCGCTAATCCAGTTGATTCATCAATTGTTACGTGTGCCGATAAAACTCGCTTGATTCCACGATTTTGCAAAATTGGTGCCATTCGTAATCCGTATAAAGCGTTTCTGGTACCAAGTAATGCTGATGTAGCAATTGCGCTAATTGCACTTCCACCTGAACCAATAACTCCAACTGCGGCAAATTGTGATGCGCCAGAAAAAGTTAATAGTGAAAATAAACAGGCTTGCCAGACGGAAAAACCAGCAGCAACTGCAGCAGCACCAAAAGCTGCGCCATAAAGTCCGACGGTGAAAGAAATACTGAATGAATCTCTATCTACTGGCCGGATTAACACGCCGATATTCTGCCCCAATCTCGCCAATGTCTTTAATCGGCAGATAATCTCCCGCCTGTGAGTGAAGAAATCATCTTTCGTGACGATGTCAGCGTTGAATTAGTTAAGTCCAGTGCAAGTGATGCTGATGTAGTTTGGGCAGCGCGAGTTTCAACCGCTGGTGAAAAATCTTTAGAAGCAGTTGGAACTGATGCCAGTCGAGATGCCGGATTAATTAATTATTTAGCGCGGGAAAGAC
>CAXBQO010000009.1:0-18917 GCA_963977945.1 uncultured bacterium | reverse complement strand
TAAACAAAAAACGGTGCGCGTGGATTTAAACCCGCCAACAAACCACCAACCGCTGGCCCCGCTACGCCGCCAACTAAAAAACCACCGTTGTAAATAGATTGCGCTTGCGCGCGTTGATTTGGGTTTACAGATCTCAGCAATAGCGAACTAGCTGAAACTGAAAACATAGATGAACCTAAACCACTTAATGTTCTAAAAATAAGTAATTGCAGATAACTTTGTGCAAATCCCGTTAATAAAATAAAAAAGGCAACTAGAAATAGCCCAACACCAAGCACCATGCGTTCGCCAAATAGATTTACTACTTTTCCAGAGAATAAACCAGCAGAAAATCGCATTAGTGCAAACATCGAAACCACTAATCCAATAGCGGTATTTGTTACCCCAAAACTTTTAGCAAAAACTGGAATAGCCGGGATTATTAATCCAAAACCAACAGCAACTAAAAAAGAAACAGCAGTTAAAACTAATGCGGTATTTGGTAGATCTCCAAATACTTTTTTACGCACCGGTAAATCCGATTAGTTTGATTTATTAAAAATCAGCCAATCGATTCGCCAGAAGCTTCAGTTCTAGCTGCGTGATGTTCTTGACTGGTGCGTAATGGTTTTTCAACCAAGAACAACGCTAAAACAAATCCAGTAAGAGTAAATGGTGCAGCTGAAATAAAGACCACATGGAAAGCGGAAACAAAACTATCTAACACGCTTTGTTGCACTGCCGGCGGAAATTGATTTATCACTGATGTATTTGTGGTGATTGATTTAATTTGCTCTGGCGTAATCCCAGCCATCGCTTGCGGTTGGGTTTGTGCCAACTTGGCAAAGTTTTCTTGTAAATAACTAGAAACTCGATTTGCAAATATGGTTCCAAATAATGCGGTACCAAAAGCACCACCAAGTGTTCGGAAGAATGTGTTCGCACTTGTCGCAACACCCATATCTTTAAATTCAACATCATTTTGTAGTGCTATAACAATTGTTTGCATTGATAAGCCCAAACCTGCTCCCACCAAAATTGCGAACAACGAGAGAATCGCATAAGAAGTATCGCGTTTTAAAGTAGACAACAGCAACAAACCAGATGTCATAACTAGTGCGCCCATAATTGGAAATCGCTTATAGTGACCATGTTTTGAAATCTCTTTACCGCTAATGATTGAGAGCGCAACGATTCCAATCATCAATGGAATTAATTTCAAACCAGCCATAGTCGCAGAATCGGCTTTAACAACCTGTAAATACAGCGGCAACATAACAATTGCCCCAAACATGCCCGCGCCAATGATGAAACCTAATGCTGACGTTAATGAAAAAGTTCTATTCTTAAATAAGTGCAATGGCAAAATCGGTTCAACTGCACGCGACTCCTGCAGAATAAATGCAAGAACTAGTAACGCACCGATTCCAAACGCTGTAAGAGTTCTGGAATCTTTCCATCCTCTTTCTGGTCCAAAAACTGAAAGCGCAAGCAGAATGATTGAAACTGCCGCGACCATTATTAATGCTCCCAGGTAATCTATTTTGTGTTCGCGTTTAACTTTAGGAATATGTAGGTAAGCTGAAGTGACAACTAAAGCCAAAATTCCAAATGGTAAATTGATATAGAAAATCCAACGCCATCCGGTAATTCCCAGAATGCTGGAGTTATCAGAGAAAAATCCACCAAGCAGTGGGCCAGCTACAGATGAAAGCCCCCACACTGCACCGAAATAACCTTGATATTTTCCGCGCTCGCGTGGCGAAACTACATCACCGATGATTACGAAAGTAAGTGCCATTAAACCGCCAGCACCTAATCCTTGAAGCGCACGAGTTGCAATCAACTGTGTCATATTTTGCGAAGCACCGGCGAGGAAAGAACCAATTAAAAAAGTAACAATCGCAAATTGGAAAACTGGACGTCGACCATATAAATCTGAAATTTTTCCGTAAAGTGGAGTAGAAGCGGTTGATGTTAATAAGTATGCGGTGACTACCCAGGTGTAATGATTTAGTCCATTGAAATCTTCAACGATGCGTTTTAATGCAGTTGAAACAATTGTTTGATCGAGAGCGGCCAGTAACATTCCAGTCATCAGGCCACTGAGAATCAACATAATTTCGCGGTGGGTGTGTGGTGCGGTTTTTGCTTGGGTGTCAGACATTTTTCCTCTTAATTCTCTCCATATTTTCTCAACGATTCGGTGATTTAAGAATTTTTGTTTTAACGCAAGTGGCGCAAATCAAAGTAGTTGAAACTTAAACCAAGTCTTAAGGCTACTACTAATTGGGCTAGGATTTTCCAAATGAAATCAATTGTCGCAAGTGAGTTATATAAAACATATGACAATGGCCAAGTTAAAGCATTAAATGGATTAAATCTTGATGTGGAAGAGGGCACAGTCCTTGGTGTGCTTGGACCAAATGGTGCCGGCAAAACCACCACGGTTCGGGTTTTAGCAACGCTACTAGCACCAGATTCAGGATCTGCAACAGTTGCTGGAATCGATGTAATAAAAAATCCGCAAGAGGTGCGAAAAATAATTGGGCTTTCAGGTCAATACGCTGCCGTTGATCAAACTTTAACGGGCATGGATAACTTAGTTATGTTTGGTCGTCTCTACCACTTAAATGCAAAGAGTGCGAAAGCTCGTGCGGTGGAATTACTTGAACAATTTTCATTGACGAAAAGTGCAACGCGGCCAATTAGAACTTATTCCGGAGGTATGCGCCGGCGCTTAGATCTAGCGGCATCTTTAATTGTTAAACCAAAAGTTTTATTTTTAGATGAACCAACCACTGGGCTTGATCCACGTGGTCGACAAGAGATGTGGGGCGTAATTTCAGATTTAGTTAAATCTGGTGTCACCTTACTTTTAACTACACAATATTTAGAAGAGGCAGATCAATTAGCCGATGAGATTGCAGTTATTGATCAGGGCAAAGTAATTGCGCGCGGAACTTCTGATCAATTAAAGCGCCAAGTTGGTGGCGAAAGATTAGAAATTGTGGTGGAAGCATCGCACATTGACCAAGTTGCGCAGGTTGTTCGACAAGTAAGTGGTGTTAATCCAAATATAGATAATGCGATTCGTTCGATATCTGCTCCGGTAACTACCGGCAGCAAAGCCCTCATTGAAGCTGCCAAATTATTAGATGATGCTCAGATTCATCCATTAGATATTGGTTTAAAGCGGCCATCTCTAGATGATGTATTTCTTGCGCTGACTGGCCATGTTGCCGAAGAGAAAAAGAGTGAAGAGTCTGAAGATGCTACAACTGCTGGTGGCCGCGGTAGAAGAAATAAAAAAGCAAATAATAAAAGTAGCGAGGTGAAATAATGAGAGCAATTACTGATGCATTAGTTCTTACTAAACGGCAGTTGTTGCAATTGCTTCGAGTTCCAGAAGTTTTAATTTTTTCCACGATTCAACCGGTTATGTTTGTACTTTTATTTAGATATGTATTTGGTGGATCAATTTCGACTGGTCAACCAGGTGGTTATGTACAACTTTTAATGCCTGGAATATTTGTGCAAACTGTTGCATTCACATTGGCCGGCACCGCCGTAGGTTTAGCTGCCGATATGCAAAAAGGATTAATTGACCGCTTTCGCTCATTGCCAATTGCAAGATCGGCGGTGTTATTTGGCAGAACACTTGGCGATGCTGCTTTAAACGTCGTAGTACTTACCTTTATGGGTATTACTGGATTTATCGTCGGTTGGCGTCCAAGTTCGGGCGCGTTAAAAATTATTGTTGGCTTTGCGTTTTTATTGCTGTTTGGTTACTCCATGTCGTGGCTTGGGGTCTTAATCGGAATCTCAGTGCGAGAAGAGCGGGTGGCACAGAACTTAACATTTATTGCGGTCTTTCCACTTACATTCTTATCTAATGCGTTTGCGCCGACAACTGGCATGCCAAAAGTTTTGCAGTATTTTGCCGAATGGAATCCGGTTTCAACAATGGTGGCTGCGTGCCGAGAATTATTTGGATTGCAAAACCAATTTGGTGTTACCGCGAATTCATTTCCAAGCCAACACCCACTTGTAATGTCGCTAATTTATATGTTGCTAATTACTTTGGTTTTTGTGCCGCTATCGGTTAGAAAATACAACCGCACTTCAAAATAAATAAGCAGCTTCTAAAATAGCTACCTGAATCTCTTTACCGTTAGGTGCTTTGTATTTAACGGTTTCGCCAATTTTCTTTCCAAGCACAGCTGAACCAAGCGGTGATTTTTCAGAGTAAACATCAAAATCTTTATTATCTGGATCAACTTGAGCAATTTCTCTAGAACCTAAAAGAAATTTAATTTCATTGCCACCAATATCAGCGGTGATTAACATTCCAAGGCCTACAACTCCGGATTCACCTGCAGGCGGAGTGCCAATTAGTGCGTGTTCTAACATATGTTTTAATTGACGAATTCGGCCTTCAATTTTTCCTTGTTCTTCGCGGGCAGCGTGGTAACCACCATTTTCTTTTAAATCACCTTCAGCACGTGCAGCTTCAATTTTTTTAATAATTTCACTGCGCTTTGGACCTTCAAGGTCGGCGAGTTCAGCTTTTAATCGATCAGCAGCCTCTTGGGTCAACCAAGTTTGCGTTGGTTCATTTCGTTGATTCATAGCGGCAAAGACTACTGACAACCTGTTACATCGGCATTGACCGCGGTGGTGAGCGTATTTAAGAGCGCGGTTCGAGTGAAAATCTTTTCAGTTGGTTTAGTTATTACATCGTTGCTTTCGCCAACAATATTTCGATACATATCGCGAGCAACGAGTCGACAAGAAATTGAATTAGGCAAATTTTTAACCTTGATTTGGTAGGTGAGTGATATTTGATTTGTACCTTTGTTCTCAAAGGATATTACTTGGGTAGAAATTTTTGGATTTGAGTAATAACTGGCGCTCCATACCAGCCAGCCAATCAAAGAAATTGCAATGATTACCAGAAGCCAAATCAAGGAAGTATTTTTATGATCTAACCCATAACGTGTACGAAGTGCTGGGGTTGATAGAACCTTCGGATGCATAGTTAGAGTAGTTTAGGCAAAGTGGATCAAGTTACTCAATACGATGTTGGAATCGCTGGTTCAATAATCATGATTGGACTTTCAATAGCGACGGTAATTTTATTTATTAGTTTTTACCGTCGGTATAAAAAAATGTCGCAGAAAAAGCCAAATGAATAATGATAGAAATAAAAGTAAAAATATTTCGCGAAATGCATTTAGAGTTGGCAGTTTTGTATTAATTTGGATCTTATTAATTCTCGCCTTTTATCGGCTTGGAAGTTGGCAATTAGATCGGGCTCATCAAGTAAACAATCCACCAACTACAAAAGTTAGTTCGCAACCGATTCCGATTGAACAAATAGCTCAACCCGGAATAAATATCAGATTATCTGCGGTAAACCGCATAGTTATTCTCAAAGGTCAGTATGTGGAAAAGTACAAAGCGCCAAATCAAACTTTGATGAATGATGAAAAAGTAACTCGGGATAGCGCCAAATTTACATTTGATGTTCAGGTAATGAAATTAGATAGTGGAAATCATGTTTTGGTGGCGAGAAAAATATTGCCAGCGAATGCGGATAATTTGCTAATAAATGGTGAGGTGATTGCCACTGGTCGGTTATATCCAAATCAAAATGTAGATCGAGTTGCGTTAACCGATGGGGTTTTAAGTCGGCTCGATCCAGCGTTAGTGGTAAGTCAAAAGTTTCCATTTTTTTATGATGGATATGTAATTTTGCAGCAAGAAAGGTATGTGGCCGCAAATCAAACTGATGAAAATATTTTGGCGTCTGAGTTGATTCCCTCGCCGCTAATTTCCCAAAAGGTGCCGGGGTTTTACTGGCAACACATTTCTTATGTAGTGGTGTGGTGGTTTATGGCGCTGCTGGTTTTGATTGCGCCACTTTTTCGTCAATTTAGGCCTAAATTAATTTAGGTGAGTTGGCGAAGTTAATTTGAATTAAGTTTGTACTCTTAGATTATGAAAAATTCATTATTTGGTGAAAAGGCGGTAACAAACCGTTACCGATTCATGGCGATCTGGGCTGGCGTTATGTCTTTGTTACTTTGGTTTGTTTATATGCCGGTGAAATACATAATCGCAAACGAAGGTTGGCATCAAAATTTAATCTGGATTCCAATTGTCCATGGATTTACTTACCCAATATATGTTTTAGCCACCCTAAATCTGGGTCTGCTTCAGCGGAGAAATATTTTTCAGGTTGCTCTGCTTGCGCTAGCCGGAACCTTGCCCTTCGCTTCTTTGTGGGCTGAGCGTCGAGTACGAAAAATTAACTAAAAATTTTCTGATTTAGGGAATGCGTGTTGCCCGCTTTTTCGCACGCAAATAATTAAAATTTCCCTTTGTAACTACTAGTACAAGTGAAAATAAAGAGATTGCGAATCATTTAATTGACTAACAATCAGCTAGCCAAATCTGAATCAATATCTGATTCTGATTCAGCCTTAGCATCAGCGTCATCAAGTGGCGCCACATCCGCCAGCGTCTCAAAACTTGCAATTAAATCTATTGCTGCCAGCAAGGTTTATGTCTTAGATACCAGCGTTTTATTGGCAGATCCAATGTCAATTCAAAGATTTGCCGAACATGAAGTAATCATTCCAATTACAGTAATTGGTGAATTGGAATCAAAACGAAATCATCCAGAGCTTGGATATTTTGCTAGATGTGCATTGCGATCACTTGATGATTTAAGAGTTGAACATGGACGTCTTGATAAACCGATTTTAATAAATGATCAAGGCGGAACAATTGTGGTGGAGTTAAACCACTCAGAAAACGCCAATTTGCCAAATGGTTTCTTCAAAGATGGACCAAATGATGCGCGAATTCTTTCGATTGCAAAGAATTATATGAATGAGGGTAGAGAAGTTGTCCTAGTTACAAAAGATTTACCACTTCGAGTTAAAGCATCATCAGTTGGTGTTATGGCCGAGGAGTATCGCGCCGAATTAGCTCCAAGCAGTGGCTGGACTGGAATGATTGAGGAATCAGTCGCAGGTTCGGTAATTGATCAACTTTATTCTCAAGAAAAAATTGAAAATGACATCGCAATAATTAATCCATGCCATACCGGAGTTGTATTACATTCTGAAAAAGGAAGTGCGTTAGCGCGCGTAAGTGCAGATCGAAAGTTGCAATTAGTTCGCGGCGATAGAAGTGCTTTTGGATTACACGGCCGCAGTGCAGAACAACGAATTGCACTTGATTTGTTATTAGATCCAGAGGTCGGAATCGTTTCAATGGGTGGTCGAGCAGGAACTGGAAAGAGTGCGCTGGCAATCTCAGCTGGATTAGATGCGGTACTAGAAAAAAGATTGCACAAAAAAGTTGTTATCTTCCGACCCCTTTATCCAGTTGGCGGACAAGAGTTGGGATATTTGCCAGGTAGTGAAGGCGAAAAGATGTCGCCGTGGGCGCAGGCAGTTTTTGACACTTTAGGTGCGCTAGTTAGCCAATCGGTTATTGATGAAGTAATTGATCGAAAATTAATTGAAGTTTTACCACTTACCCATATTCGTGGCCGTTCGTTGCATGACTCATTTGTAATAGTCGATGAAGCGCAATCTTTAGAGCGAGGAGTTTTGTTGACCGTACTTTCTAGAATTGGCCAAGGTTCACGGGTCGTTCTCACCCATGACATCGCCCAACGAGACAACCTGAGGGTTGGCCGGCACGATGGAGTGGTTGCAGTGATCGAGTCGCTCAAGGGCCATCCGCTTTTCGCCCACATCACCCTGACCCGTAGTGAGCGCAGCCAGATTGCCGCATTGGTGACTGAGATGCTTGAGGAGCCGCTGAACTTCACCGCCTAATGTCCTTAGGCCAAAATTTTGGCATTAATTTAGGAAAATGGCTCTGACCTGGCCTTTTGTATTCTCCACAACTCTTAAAGTTTGGTTAAATTCCCGCCACACCGACAAATAGGTTTGCCCCAGCCCCAATCGCTTGCGACCATAAATGCCAATAGGTAGGGGTAGTCCCTGCGGAAAGGGGGTATATCTTGAAGTTTGGCCGGGAAACAACTGGCGTGGCCAGATACTCACTTCGCCGAGCAATCGGAGCCAAAGTTGTATCCCGTTTTTATAGCCGGCGCCGACTACTCGCTTTCATCTCTGCGATGGTGGCTTTCATTTTGGGTTCGACCCAACCGACCTACGCCGATTCCGGTGAGATATGGGTAAGCCTTTCAACCGGTCAGGTTGCTAGCAATCCAGCTAGCCCAGCTAATCCGAATTCACCGACCTCGCAACCCGGCACTAACCCAGATGGTTCTGAGAATGCAGATCCTTCGGTAATTAATTTAGATCAGATAAAAGTGGTTGATGCTCATCAGATGGCTTTAATTGCGTTGGCGGCAGTTCAAGTGGAACAAGCAAAAGATCCTGATGGCGCAAGAGCTTATGCCAAAGAGTTAGTTTTAACTAAATATATGTGGAGTGAAAATCAATTTAAATGTCTAAATTCTCTTTGGACTAAGGAGAGCAATTGGCGTTATCAAGCTCGCAACAAAATTAGTGGTGCGCATGGAATTGCGCAGGCTCTGCCAGCTACCAAAATGGAGATTATCGGAATGGATTGGCGAACAAATCCAATCACCCAAATTGATTGGGGTTTAAAGTACATTCAAGAACGGTACGACACTCCATGCAAGGCTTATCGCAAATTTAGAATTTCAAATTATTACTAGTAAATTTATTACTAGTAAATATTGCAACTATTTTTAATAATATTTAGTTTGGTTTTTTACCAATCGTAAGTGGTTTTCTTATGTCTTCGTAGAAATCATTTCCTTTGTCATCGATAATGATAAATGCAGGAAAATTTTCTACTTCAATCTGCCAAATTGCTTCCATACCAAGTTCTGGATAAGCAAGCGTTTCAACTTTTTTTATGCAATCTTGTGCAAGTTTGGCAGCTGGTCCACCAATCGAACCAAGATAAAAACCACCGTACTTCTTGCAGGATTCACTGACTTGTTTTGAACGATTTCCTTTTGCCAACATAATCATTGAGCCGCCTAAAGATTGAAATTTTTCGACGTAGGAATCCATTCGCCCAGCAGTGGTCGGACCAAATGAACCAGATGCAAACCCAGCAGGTGTTTTAGCAGGGCCGGCGTAATAAACCGCATGATTTTTAAAGTAATCAGGCATTGGTTTTCCAGAATCTATTAGCTCTTTAATTTTGGCATGCGCTAAGTCGCGAGCCACAATCATTTTGCCACTCAGCAACACTCGAGTTTTTACTGGATGCTTTGAAAGTTCTGCCAGTATCTCTTTCATTGAGCCGTTTAAATTGATTTTTACCTCATGATCTGAAAGATCTGCCGCAGTGGTATTTGGTAAAAATCTTGATGGGTCGGTTTCAAGTTTTTCTAAATAAACCCCAGTTTTATTAATTTTTGCTTTTGCTTGACGATCAGCAGAACAAGAAACTGCTATTGCTATTGGTAATGAGGCACCATGTCGTGGCAATCTAACTACTCGAACATCATGACAAAAATACTTTCCACCAAATTGCGCGCCAATTCCAATTCCTTGAGTTAATTTCATAATTTGCGACTCTAAATCTTTATCTCGAAATCCGCGTCCGGTTTTTGCATCGCCAGAAGTAGGTAGGGAATCTAAATATTTAGTACTAGCTAACTTCGCAGTTTTTAAAGTGTGTTCCGCTGATGTTCCGCCAATAACTACAACTAAGTGATAAGGCGGACATGCTGATGTACCAAGTGAGCGTAATTTTTCTTCTAACCAACTCATAAACGCTGTTGGATTTAAAATTGCTTTGGTTTCTTGATACAAAAATGATTTATTGGCACTTCCGCCACCTTTTGCAATGAACAAAAAGTTGTATTCATCTGCCTTTTCAGTGTCGGAATAAATTTCAATTTGTGCTGGCAAGTTGTTACCGGTGTTTTTTTCCTCCCAAACTGTGGTTGGTGCTAACTGGGAGTAGCGCAAATTTAATTTGGTGAAGGCGTTAAAAACTCCGCGCGAGATACTGACTTCATCTTTTTCAGTTGTTAAAACTTGTTGGCCTTTTTTACCCATCACGATTGCGGTGCCGGTGTCCTGGCACATTGGTAGCACTCCACCGGCTGAGATATTGGCATTTTTAAGTAGATCCAATGCAACAAATCGATCGTTGCCAGAGCTTTCTGGGTCATCCAAAATCATCTGCAATTGTTTTAAATGTTCAGCCCGTAAATAATGCGAAATGTCGTGCATCGCGACTTCAGTTAAATTTGCGATGGTCTCTGGCGCCACCTCTAAAAACTCTCGGCCATTTGCGGAAAAAGTTTGCAAACCTTTATCTGAAATTTTGCGATACTCAGTCTTATCGGGACCAATTGGTAGAAGATCTTCGTAATTAAATTCGGTAGACATTTTTAGTTTGATTTATTTTCGTTTATTCACATCTATGCTTCGGAATTGTCTTTGTTGTTGCCTGAAGTTGTGGCAACTTTTGCATTTGAAAGTTTCGCTCTTGCTCCATCTAGCCAGTTTTGACAGATTTTTGCTAATTCTTCGCCACGTTGCCAAAGTTTTAGTGATTCATCCAAAGTGGCGGTTCCCGACTCTAATTTTTCAACGATTTTGATCAATTCATCGCGGGCTTTTTCATAACTTAACGATTGATCACTCATGGTCTAAATCTACTCGGGTTATCTATCTGGATGATTCAATCGGTTATTTTTTCAGTAATTGCACTGGCACTTCCTGCGGAAAAATCTAAGTTAATTTTCTCACCAACTTTGAGTGAGGTGGCCATCTTCACAATTTCACCTTTGGCATTGCGAACAATGGAATAACCACGCTCCATAGTCGCTTGCGGTGAGAGTGTTCGCAGTCTGGCGGTTAAATGACTTAACTCCTCTTTTTTTTGCGTAATTAATTTGGTGGGATCTTTCATAAATGGCCGCATGATTAAAGCCGCAATTTTTTCCATTTCAATTGTTATTTGATTAACTATTTTTCTTATAACTCGATCTTCTAATTGAGCAATTTTCATCTTCTCTTCTGCGATATCAGGTACAACTTTTTTGGCAGCATCTGTTGGTGTTGATGCCCGCCAATCTGCAACTAAATCTAAAAGTGGCGCATCTTGCTCATGCCCAATTGCTGAAACGATTGGAGTTTTACAACTTGCAGCAAGCCGCACTAATCCCTCATCGGAAAATGGCAGTAAATCCTCGAACGAACCGCCACCGCGGGTAATGATGATTACATCTACATCTGAAATTGCCTCTAATTCTTTTAATGCCGCACTAACTTCTAAAACTGCTTGAGATCCTTGAACCGCCACCGTTCTAACTTCAAATTCAACAGCTGGCCAACGTCTTTTTGCATTTTCAATTACATCTTTTTCAGCTGCGCTATTTCGACCACAAATTAATCCAACTTTATTTGGTAAAAATGGCAAAGGTTTTTTTCGTTCTGCGGCAAATAATCCTTCAGCCGCTAACACCTGCTTTAGATGTTCTAATCTGGCTAAAAGTTCTCCGATGCCAACTTGTTTAATTTCTTTGGCGTTAAAAGTTAGGGAACCATTTTTTGCAAACCATGTAACTTTAGAGTTAATGACAACTCGGGCATTGTCGGGCAGCGGTTTCACACTTTCTAGCACGCTCTTGTAACACATGACTGAAATACTCATTTCAGTACTAACATCTCGCAGGCGCATAAAAACCATTTGTGATCCGGGTCGCTCATTAACTTCAGATAATTCGCCCTCGATCCAAACCATTCCTAATCTATTTAGATAATCACCGATCGCTTCGGAAATAACTCGAACCGGTGCGGGTTTTAACTCTGAAGTTTCAAGCATGGAACGATCCTAATAGGCTTGGGTTGATGAATCAGAGCGTGAAAAAAGTTTTACTAGCTGCGCCGCGTGGATATTGCGCCGGTGTCGATCGTGCAGTTATAACCGTTGAAAAAGCTTTGGATTTATATGGCGCTCCGGTTTATGTGCGCAAACAAATTGTTCATAACAAACATGTGGTTTCAACACTTGAAAAAAAGGGCGCGATTTTTGTTGATGAAACAGACCAAGTTCCCGAAGGTGCAATTGTAGTTTTTTCAGCTCATGGCGTTTCTCCGCAGGTTCATCAAATTGCAGCAGAGCGAAATTTAAAAACAATTGATGCCACTTGTCCGTTGGTAACCAAAGTTCATCAAGAGGCGCGTCGATTTGCCTCTGATGATTACGACATTTTGCTGATTGGGCATGAAGGACATGAAGAGGTAGAGGGAACAGCCGGCGAAGCCCCTTCACATGTGCATTTAATAGATGGTTTTGATGATGTGGCAAAAGTAAAGGTTAGAGATGAAAATAAAGTCGCTTGGCTTTCTCAAACCACTTTAAGTGTCGATGAAACACTGGCTACAGTTGCAAAACTACGAGAGAGATTTCCAAAATTAATTGATCCGCCAAGTGATGATATTTGTTATGCCACTCAAAATCGCCAAGTCGCGATTAAACAAATCGCTCCGCAAGCAGACCTAGTACTGGTGGTTGGTTCGAAAAACTCCTCTAACTCGGTTCGATTAGTAGAGGTAGCAAAAGAGTATGGTGCAAAAAATGCGTATTTAATTGATTATGCCGATGAGGTTTCAGAGTCTTGGCTAAAAGATGTAAACACTATTGGCGTGACAAGTGGCGCATCTGTGCCAGAGTTATTAGTGAAAGATTTGTTGGAATGGCTGGCTAACCGAGGATTTGAAAATGTTGAAACTGTAACCGCGATGGAAGAACATCTTTTGTTCGCGATTCCGCCGGAGTTAAGAAAGGACTTGCGCGCCGCCGGAAAGTGATTTTTTAGGGTTTATTTTTAAGTGAAAGTACCAAGCAACAACTGCACCAGAAATTAAAAATGGGGCGGTCGAAGCTAAGGCAGCCACCGTATCAATCATTAATTTGCTGATTGAAAAATCGGTTAGGTTTCTAATAGTTGAAAATAAAATAGTAGCGCCAACTAAAGAGATTGGCGGCGCAACAGCGACCGCAAAACTTGTACCGGTTCTACCTAAATAAATACCACCAAAAAATGCGATCCATATTGAGATTCCAGTAATTAATCCCAGCGAGTCTTTAAGTAGTGATTCTAGAAGAATAGAAAAAAATAGCAGAGCAAATTGCAAAATCACTATGCCGGGATTTGTTAAACCGGGACCTGAGATTATTTTTTTCATAAATTAATTTTATTAATCGTTTCCAGTATTTGAAATTTCGCGCTTGTTATTTATCTCTTCGCCATCGTAAATTTCATCTTCGCCCAGAAATAGTGGTTCTTTGCCACCGATTCTTCGTACATTGTCAGAAACTAATCCCAATTTTGGCACCTCTTTATTTGGTAATCCTTGCGCCATCATTTTCTTAAGTTCTGGTGAAATTGCGGTTCCAACTGTTCCGATTAGTGTGTTGTAAGCCTTCAAAGTAGAACCAAGTTTCATACCAACAGAGGTAATTGAGTCGTGCATTGAAATTAATTTATCTGCCAATTTAACTGCGGTTACTTTTATTTCTTCAGCATTTTTTGCCAGCGCACTTTGTTCGAAGCCCATCTTTATGGTTCGCAGCAACGCCAATATGTTTGAAGGTGGTGCCACTACAACTTTTTTGGCAAATGCATCATTTAATAATTTTGGATCTGCAATAAGTGCTTCAGCCAAAATAGATTCAAATGGCGCAAAGACCACCACAAAATTAGCCGAACCTGGGGCAACATCGTATTTTCGTTTCGCTAATTCATCGATGTGTTTTCGCAAATCTGCTGCATGAGCTTTCATCAAATTCGCCCGAGTAGCCGGATCTTTTTCAATTATTGCTTCATCATATTTTGCAAATGGAAATTTAGAATCGATAAAAATGTTTAAGCCACCGGGCATGATAATTTTTATATCTGGTTTTCCACCCGATGCTTCATCGGCTTTTTGGCGGGTGTAATCAACATCTTCGATTAGACCTGCATTTTGTAACAGGTTTTCAAGTTGAGCCTCACCGTATTTGCCGCGACCTTGGCTGTTGGAGAGCGCTTCAGATAACTTGGTAGTTTTTTCTAACAAATTACTTTGATCAACTTTCATGGTCTCAAGTTGAGTTTCAAATCTATCTTTTACGGTATTGATTGCTTGATTTGATGTTGTTACTTGAGTTTGCAAAGTACCAATCTGAGTCATGAGATTAGTGATATTTGTTTTTAGTTCGATACTGTTTTTTTGTTCATTTGCTAATGCTTCATTTATAGAATTTTTTTCACTTATCAAAGTGCTTTGTGTTTTTGAACCAAATCTAAAACCAAAAAAAGCACCGGCAAATGCACCAATTGCAAGACCGAGCAGTACACAACTAATCGCAGTTAACATCTAAACAACTTTCTCTATTTTTTCTTAATTCTTACTCGTTTACTCCGCTATCAAAATACTTACAAAAATCAGAAGCCTTTTGACCCATAGGCATATCGTGTCATCTAGCACTGACATTCAATAGGTAGGCTCTACCCCTCGTGAGCCTCTCAATTGGAATTGTTGGTCTGCCAAATGTTGGTAAATCCACCTTATTTAACGCATTGACCAAGAACAATGTGCTGGCAGCTAACTATCCCTTCGCCACTATCGAGCCAAATATCGGAGTCGTAGGCGTGCCAGATTCACGACTTGCCACATTGGCAAAGATTTTTACCTCGGAACAAATTTTGCCGGCAACTGTTTCCTTTGTAGATATCGCTGGAATCGTAAAAGGTGCATCAGAGGGAGCAGGACTTGGAAATAAATTCTTGGCAAATATCCGGGAATCAGATGCGATCTGTCAGGTAATAAGAGTTTTTAAAGATAACGATGTCGTGCATGTCGATGGCGTAGTTGATCCTAAAAAAGATATTGAAACAATAAACACCGAATTATGTTTAGCCGATTTACAGAGTTTAGAAAAAGCGGTTGCTAGAGTCGAAAAAGAGGCTAGATCAAATAAGGAACGCGCACCAGTTTTGGCAGCGGTGAAATCTGCGCAAGAGTTTCTAAATCAAGGAAAATTAATCCGCACCTGCAAAATTGATTTAGAGTTATTAAAAGAGTTTCAATTATTGACCGCTAAACCATTTTTATATGTTTTCAATGTTGATGCCGCAGAATTAAGTGATCAGAACTTGCGGGCAGATCTTTCAAAAATTGTGGCTCCGGCCGAGGCGATTTTTTTAGATGCAAAAACGGAGAGTGAGTTAGCTGAATTATCCGAGGCTGATGCAATGGAATTACTTAAGAGCATTGGTCTAACTGAGCCAGGCTTAGTAACCTTAGCCAGAGTTGGATTTAATACTTTAGGTTTACAAACTTATTTAACCGCTGGGCCAAAAGAGGCTCGCGCCTGGACTATTCATAAAGGAGACACCGCACCTATGGCAGCAGGTGTCATTCACACCGATTTTCAACGCGGATTTATTAAAGCTGAAATAGTTTCTTTTTCCGATTTAGTTGCCGCCGGTTCCATGGCAGCGGCACGTGCCAATGGCAAAGTTAGATTAGAAGGAAAAGATTATGTAATGGCAGATGGCGATGTAGTGGAGTTTAAATTCAATGTCTGATTCCGTTAATACCTCTTTAAAACAATTAAAGCGCGATGAACTTCGCAATATTGCAATCATCGCTCACGTAGATCATGGCAAAACCACATTAGTAGATGCGATGTTGTGGCAATCCGGTGCGTTTGCAGCTCATAAGGAACAAACTGAAGGAAAAGATCGCGTAATGGATTCGATGGATTTAGAGCGCGAAAAGGGAATCACAATTTTGGCAAAAAACACTGCGGTCAAACGAGGCGACAAAATTGTGAACATTATTGATACGCCCGGTCACGCAGATTTTGGTGGCGAAGTTGAACGCGGATTAGAAATGGTGGACGGAGTATTACTTTTAGTTGACGCATCTGAAGGTCCACTTCCGCAAACCCGATTTGTATTGCGAAAAGCGCTCGAAAAAAATCTGCCGGTAATTTTGGTAGTAAATAAAGTAGATCGACCAGATGCCCGAATCGCTGAAGTAGTTGATGAAGCATATGAATTATTTTTAGATTTAGATGCTGATGAAAAGCAGATTGATTTTCCAATTATTTACGCCAGCGCGAAAGCTGGAAAAGCATCAACTAATCGTCCCGAAAATGGCGGCATGCCAGATAATGAAAATTTAGATGTTTTATTTGAAACAATTTTCAAAACAATTCCAGCGCCGGTTTATCACGAGGGCGCACCGCTGCAAGCACATGTTACAAATTTAGATTCATCGCCTTACCTTGGTCGTTTGGCATTGTGTCGAGTGCGTGAAGGAAAAATCAATAAAGGCCAGACTGTGGCTTGGATAAAAACTGATGGAAATATTGAACGGGTAAAAATTTCTGAACTTTTGATGACCGATGGATTAGAGCGAGTTCCGGCGCAAAGTGCTGGCCCCGGTGACATCATCGCGGTGGCTGGAATCGAAACAATCACATTAGGTGAAACGCTGGCTGATTCTGAAAACCCAATTGCGCTTCCAAAAATTATTGTTGATGAACCATCGATTTCGATGACTATTGGTATTAATACCTCGCCGATTGCTGGCAGAAGCGGTTCTAAATTAACAGCGCGCTTAGTTAAAAATCGGTTGGAATCAGAGTTAGTTGGAAATGTTTCGTTGCGATTGTTCCCAACTGATCGCCCAGATACTTGGGAGGTTCAAGGTCGCGGCGAATTACAACTTGCAGTTTTGGTAGAAATTATGCGGCGCGAAGGTTTTGAATTAACAGTTGGTAAACCTCAAGTTGTGACAAAACTGGTTAACGGTAAATTGCACGAGCCGATGGAGCGATTGACGATTGATGCTCCGGAAGATTATTTAGGTGTGATTACGCAATTGATGGCGCTGCGTAAAGGTCGCATGGAACAAATGGTTAATCACGGCACCGGTTGGATTCGAATGGATTACAAAATTCCAGCGCGTGGATTAATTGGTTTTAGAACTGAATTTTTAACAGAGACTCGGGGAACTGGTTTGTTGCACCACGTCTTTGATGGTTATGAAGAGTGGCAAGGAGATATCAGAACTAGACCTACTGGCTCTTTAGTTTCAGATCGCTCTGGTTCGGTTACTTCGTATGCATTATTTTCACTGCAAGAGCGGGGCGCGATTTTCGTTGAAGTTGGCGATGAGGTTTACGAAGGAATGGTGGTGGGAGAAAACTCTCGCCCAGAAGATATGGATGTAAATGCGGTTCGGGAAAAGAAATTAACCAACATACGATCTGCAACCGCCGATGAGTTAGAGCGTTTGATTCCGCCAAAGTTATTAAATATGGAACAAGCTTTGGAATTTTGTCGCGAAGATGAGTGTGTTGAGGTAACTCCAGATACGGTGCGGGTGAGAAAAGTTGTACTCGATCACAATGAACGGGCGCGCATTACCTCAAAGGCGAAAAAGGCGAATTTAGAGGCGCAGAAGCAGTAGCGCTTTACGGTAACGCTTTGGTTAAAAGCTCTAGTTTAAAGCGCTAATACTGCGTTATTAGTGGCAACGTCAGTGCCATGCTATTTACTTAGCGCATGGAAAATCAGCGCCCAGAAAATGAACAGAGCAATTCATCGATTCCCTCTTTAAAAGAACTTGCGCTGCAGCTTTCAGCGGTAACGGTGATTGCCGATGCTGCCAAAGAAACAAAAGATCGTTTGCGGGCAGAGTTCATGGCTCGCCTAGAAGAGGTCGGAGCAGATTCGGCAAAAGCGGTTTTTGCCGGCGAAGATATTTCTAAAGTATCGCTGGTCCAACCAAAGGCAAGTGCGGTAGTTCTAAATGAAAAAGCATTTACCGATTGGGTCAGCGCTAACTGGAGCAATGAAATCATCGCGGTAGTGCGCGAATCTTTTCGCAAATTAATTTTGGGCCAGGTAGAACTAATCGATGGCAAAGCGATTTACACCAAAACTGGCGAAGTTTTAGATTTCATTACATTTGAACAACGAGACCCATATGTCTCCACCAAGTTTGCCTCTGCAGGGCGCGAGGCAATTGTTAATGCATTTAAGTCTGGAGAATTAACTCCGACAAATGTATTAGCAAAAGAGTTATCCGGTATCGATTTGCAATCAGAGACCGGCGCAGAATGAGGAAAGGTGAGTTATTTAAATCTAAAAGAGTATGAGCCAGTTGAAAATCGAATCCGAGCATTTTGGCAAAAGTATCCCGACGGCAGGTTAATTACCGATCTACAACGAGTTGAGCGGGCCGATGGTCGTGTTGAATGGATCTGCAAATCTGAGGCTTATACAAATCAAAGTGATTCCAGACCTCAGGCAACTGGTTTTGCAACTGAGATTGAAGGCTCCTCATTTATAAATCGCTCTAACGCAAGTGAGAACTGCGAAACATCAAGTATTGGCCGATGCCTTGCAAACTTAGGTTTTGCTACAAAAGGTAAAAGACCAAGCCGGGAAGAGATGCAGAAAACTCTGCAAAATAAAACGACGCAGAATAAGACTGCGCCGCACAATGTTCTGCAAAATGAAAAGAAACCTATAACTGAAAGTATTTGGGTGAAGTTGCTTGAAGAACTTTCACGTTGTGATTCCCTCGCCGACTTAAATCGTTGGGGTTTGGCGGTGGCTAATTACTCAATGCCAAAAGAAAAACGTGATGAATTAATCAGCATCTTCACAATTAAGAAAGACTCGCTTGATTATGAAAAACCAAAATTAAGTTCAGTTGAGGGTTAATTCCACAGATATCGGAATGTGATCGCTAATTTTAAGTTGCTGCAGATTTAATTGCTGCCCACTTTTTGTTTTTACATTCTTTAATCTAGATTTTCTGGCCATAATGTAATCAAACTGGATTCCAGGTTTCCAAGATGGATAAGTTTTTTGATTG
>CAXBQO010000008.1:0-19088 GCA_963977945.1 uncultured bacterium | reverse complement strand
GATTACTTGGCGTATTTGAAGAGCTACGAGAAAAATCTCAATTAATAATTATTACCCACCAAAAACGCACGATGGAAATTGCCGATGCACTTTATGGCGTAACAATGCGTGGCGATGGCGTGAGCGAGGTAATTTCACAAAGGTTGAAAGAGGTTGATGCGCTGGCCTGACCAAAGTAAGTTCAGGCTGTGGCAATTTTCGCAAAATTAATATCTGCTATTCGAAGCAAGAGTGGCGATACTCAAGTCTTTACTGAGATTGAAACCCAATTACAACAAGCAGACCTTGGTGTTTCTTTAAGTAAACATATCGTGGAAAAATCTCGGGCAAAAGCGCGTGAATCAGAGTTAGAGCCAGAAGAAGCGGTCAAGTCTGTCTTAAAAGATTTGTTAGTAAGTGGAGATAGAAATTTAATTGAGAGCGATTCAGGTTTAAATACAATCGTAATTATTGGAGTCAATGGCACTGGAAAAACTACATTTGCTGCGAAGCTAGCAAAGTATTTAATTAATCAAAAAAGTTTAAGTCAAAATAGTTTTAGCCAAAATGTATGGCTGGCAGCCTGCGATACTTTTCGCGCGGCAGCGGTGGCTCAACTTAAAACCTGGGCCGAGCGTTTAAAAATTAATTTTGTATCTGGGGCAGATAATTCCGATCCGGCTTCGGTGGCATTTTCAGCGGTAAAGCAAATTATTGATAGTAATTTAGGTGAGAATGAAAAACGCGAAAAGTATTTAATAGTGGACACCGCTGGTCGATTGCATACCAATAAAGATTTATTGGCAGAGTTAGATAAAATAATTCGCACAATTTCAAAATTAACAACGATTCAAGAGATATTGCTGGTAATTGATGGCTCTACCGGTCAAAACGCGTTAAGTCAGGCGAAGTTATTCTTAGAAAAAGTTACCGTGACCGGATTAGTGCTGACCAAAATGGATGGGCAAGGTAGCGGTGGCACCGCGCTGGCCATTGAATCGCAACTTAAGATTCCAATTAAATTTATTGGTAACGGTGAAGCGGTCGATGACTTAGCTCCATTTAACGCTGAAAGTTACTTAGCCGGGGTACTGCAAGCCTAATAATTAACAATTTTGCCGATTTTGTAACTGGAATTTAACAATAGAAATCCCACTTTGTAACGCAAAACCTGCATCTTTACCCCATCTCAGCGTCGAGGTTTTCAATCTATCTATAAATTTAAATAAATTTATTAAGGGGGCGGATTAGTGACTGAAGTTGTACTTAATTCAGGTGACACCGCATGGGTGTTGGCAAGTGCCGCGCTTGTTTTATTGATGACACCAGGTTTAGCACTGTTCTACGGCGGAATGGTTAGAACGAAGAGTGTGCTGAACATGATGATGATGTCAATGGTGACCATCGGAATAGTAAGTGTGTTGTGGGTTTTGTACGGATTCAAATTAGCTTTTGGATCTGAGGCAAACTCACCTTGGTATGGCGCAATTGCTTATTCCAATTTAGAAAAAACAGTTTCCGATTTCACAAATAATGGTGGGGTTTATCCGATTCCATTGTTGGCATTTGCAGCCTTTCAATTGATGTTTGCAATTATTACACCAGCACTCATCTCTGGCTCAATTGCAGATCGCACGAAGTTTTCAGCTTGGGCAATCTTTGTGACAGTTTGGGTAACACTTGTTTATTTCCCAGTTGCACACTGGGTATTTGCATTTGGAAATAAAGTTGGCGATGTAGTTAGCGGTGCCGGATTTTTGGCAGCAAAAGGAGTAGAAGATTTTGCTGGTGGAACTGCGGTTCACATCAACGCTGGCGCTGCTGGGTTAGCACTTACAATTGTTTTAGGTAAAAGAGTTGGGTGGCGTCGTGATTCGATGCGACCACATTCTCTACCTTTAGTTTTGCTTGGAGCAGCACTACTTTGGTTTGGCTGGTTTGGATTTAATGCCGGTTCAGCATTAGGTGCAAATGGAGTTGCGTCTCTGGCATTAATGAATACTCAAGTTGCAACTGCCGCTGCCGCTCTTGGTTGGATATTTGTGGAACGAATGCGAGTTGGCAAACCTACAAGTTTGGGAATCGCATCTGGTGCAGTCTCTGGCTTGGTAGCAATTACTCCAGCGTGTGCATTCGTTTCGCCAATTGGTGCAATTGCAATCGGCTTTGTCGCTGGTGCATTGTGCGCATTTGCGGTCGGATTGAAATTTGTTTTCAATCTAGATGACTCATTAGATGTTGTGGGCGTTCACTTAGTTGCCGGATTGTGGGGATGTTTATCAATTGGATTATTTGGCAGCAAAGCGGTCAATTCAATCGGACTTGATGGAATTTTCTACGGTGGCGGAACAAAATTGCTTGGGATTCAAGCTTTCGGCGCATTCTTTGTTTTGGCATACTCCTTCCTTATGACTTTGATAATTGGATTTGCAATTAACAAAACAATTGGATTCAGAGTTAAAGCCGATGCTGAAGTTGCTGGAATTGATTACGATCAACATGCAGAAACAGCGTATGAATTAACTTCTAGTTCACGAGGAGGTTTTAGTTCATGAAACTAATAACAGCAATCATCAAACCTCAAAAACTAGATGAGGTTAAGGAAGCGTTAATTGAAGCTGGGATTACTGGAATGACAGTTTCAGAAGCTAAAGGATTTGGCCGACAAAAAGGCTTATCCGAGGTTTATCGCGGAGCAACTTATAAAGTCGAATTCATTCCAAAAATTCGTCTTGAAGTACTGGTTACTACAAAAAATGCTAAAAAGGTACTGAAAATAATTGTTTCAGCTGCGCAGTCCGGAAATATCGGTGATGGAAAAGTTTGGATCACCGATGTCAATGATGTAGTTCGAGTACGTACCGGAGAAAGCGGTGACGAAGCGATCTAATCGGTTTCATTGGGGCCGATAAACTTGCATATATGTTTGAAGCGCTGGGCCAGAGATTTTCTAAAATTTTCTCTGGCCTACGTGGCCAAATTAATGAATCAGATTTAACTCAAATCCGACAGGAATTATCTGCCGCATTAATCGATTCGGATGTAGCGGTAGAGGTGGCAAATTCTTTTGCTACCAAAGTATTTGAAAAAATTTCAGCACAGCTGCAAGAACTTAAAAAGTCGGTAAATCCTCACGCAACAATTTTAGAAATAGTTAATCAAGAATTAACTGCAATTTTAGGTGGCAACCAACGCAGATTGCAGTTCGCAAAAAAGCCTCCCACCATTATTTTGTTAATGGGATTGCAGGGAAGTGGTAAAACTTCATTTTCAGCAAAACTTGCACTCAACTTAAAAACGAGTGGAAATACTCCGCTGCTCGTCGCTGCCGATTTACAAAGACCAAATGCAGTTGATCAATTAAAAGTTGTAGGGGATTCGGTAAATGTTCCAGTTTTCGCTCCCTTCGCCGGAAGTGGTCAAGGTGAAGCACTACAAGTTGTTAAAGACTCATTGAAATACGCTCAAGATAAACAACACAACTTTGTAATCATAGACACCGCAGGTCGATTAGCGGTTGATGAAAAATTAATTTCAGAATTACGGCAAATAAAGCAATTAGTGAATCCAACCGAATCACTCTTTGTACTAGATGCGATGCTTGGCCAAAGCGCCGCAGAAGTGGCGCGGATTTTTCAAGATCAAGTTGGTTTTGATGCGATAGTACTTTCTAAATTAGATGGTGACGCAAAAGGCGGGGCAGCGCTTTCAGTTGTAACAAGAACTGGTAAACCAATTATGTATGCCAGCGTTGGTGAAAAACCAACGGATTTAGAAAATTTTTATCCAGATCGAATTGCCTCTCGAATTTTAGGAAAGGGCGATATCGCCTCACTTGCCGAGAAAGCAGCAGCGGTAGTTCCAGCAGAATTAAATGAAAAACTAACAACTAAGTTAGTAACTGGCGAACGTTTTACTCTTACCGATTTCTTGGCACAGTTATCGGCCATGAAAAATATGGGTTCAATCTCAAAAATTATGGGTTTGTTGCCGGGAATGAATGCCAAGATGACACAGCAGGTAAATAATTTTGATGATGCTGAAATCGTTAGAACAAAAGCAATTATTGAATCCATGACACCGGCGGAGCGTGAAGATCCATCAATATTAAATGGATCTCGCCGTGCTCGAATTGCAAAGGGAAGTGGCAGAGCGGTAAGTGAAATAAATCGGCTAGTGGAAAGATTTTCGCAAGCTCAAAAAGTTATGCGCCAAATGAAACAAAATCCAAAAGCGTTTGCCTCCCTTGCTCCAAATATGCCGGTTGAATCAATTCCAAAACGCAAGAAATCTCGTTCTGGCAATCCGGCGAAGCGGGCATTGGAAGAGGGCTGATTTACCGCAGATTAACCGCCCCAATTTGGGGATTATTGAACCGACTGGCAAAATACCGCTTTCTGCTTGAAAGAGTATGAAGTAATTTCCAAGAGTTTCAAAGAGTGCCAAAGAGTTTGAAGGAGTGAAGTGTCGGTAAAGATTAAATTAATGCGGCTGGGAAAAATTCGCACCCCGCATTTTCGTATTGTTATCGCAGACTCTCGTTCTGCTAGAAATTCAAAGCAGATTGAAGAAGTTGGCCGTTACTCACCTGCATCTGAGCCTTCACTAATAGAAGTAAATTCTGAACGCATCCAATATTGGTTAGGCGTTGGCGCGCAACCAACTGAAGCGGTTAGTGCGCTACTAAAAATTACTGGCGATTACCAAAGAGCGCATAAACAACCGGGCGAACAAGGAACTTTGAAATCTGTTCCGCCAAGAAGTGATAAAAAGATTGCATATGAAGCAGCGGTAAAAGAAGCGATGAACGAGCCAAAAGATGGCGCGACAACTTTAAAGAAAAAAGCAGCGGAGAAATTAGCAGCAAAATCTGCACCGGCAGCTGAAGTTGATAATGCGAATACTGCGGCAGAAAATAATTCAGAAGTTAAATCAGAAGCAAAAGCAGAAGAGAAAGCAGAAGCAAAAGTTGAGGCACCAGCAGATGCACCAGCTACAGAATCAAATTCTGAAGCAACCCCAGAAGCCGCATCTGAATAATCTTTAACCTTATAAAAATATGATTGATGAAGCTTTAGAACATTTAGTAAAAGGTATTGTCGACAACCCAGATGATGTCGAAATCTCTGAGAAAAATCACCGTCGCGGAACCACATTAGAGGTGCGCGTTAATCCAGAAGATATCGGCAAAGTGATTGGGCGAAATGGTAGAACTGCTCGCGCACTTCGCACGGTAGTTAGCGCATTAGCTGGCGAATCAGTTCGCGTAGATTTAATCGAGACGGACGAATTACGTTAATCGTAGGTTGACGAGGATCAACCGTGTTGCTTGAAATTGGTCGTATTGGCAAGGCTCATGGCATTAAAGGCGAAGCCACAATTGAAATTTATACCGATGATCCAGAAAACAGGTTTCAATCTGGAACCAAAGTACAACTATCAAATGGAAAAATATTTGAAATCGAGAGTGCAAAGTTTCATAGCGGCACTTGGTTAATTTCTTTGGTCGGTATTACCACTCGAAATCAAATTGAAGATTTGCGAAATGAAGTCTTGCTTAGTGAAGTTGATATTTCAGATAATTCTGAAAATGAATACCACCTTCAGCAATTATTAGATTGCCAAGTTAAGAATTTATCTGGAATATATCTAGGAAAGGTAGTTGGAATTTCTAAAAATCCAGGGCAAGACTTATTACAAGTTAGCAGTGGCAAAGAGGTAGTTCTGGTTCCGATGGTAAAAGCGATAGTAAAAGAGATTGATCTAGGGCAGCGTTTAATAAAATTAGATCCACCGATGGGATTGTTTCCGGCAAGTGTGGAGCAAATATAAATGCGCATCGATGTTATCTCGATATTTCCTGAGTATCTATCGCCATTAAAACTATCGCTGCTTGGTAAGGCGCAAGAGAAATCAATTTTGAATATTGAAGTTCATGATTTGCGTGCATTCACAAGTGGTAACCACAAATCAGTTGATGACACGCCATACGGTGGTGGAGCTGGAATGGTAATGAGCGCGCAGCCTTGGGCTGACGCGATTGACTCAGTACTCCGTTTAAATAGCCAAACTTATAATCAGGTTGCTAGCGCAGAAAATATTCAAAGCGATTTAATTATTTTGACACCAGCTGGTCGTAAATTTACTCAAAAATTAGCAACTAAATTTTCAAAGGGGCAACACTTGATTTTTGCTTGTGGGCGATATGAGGGAATAGATGCAAGAGTAAGTGATTATTACCGAAGTCAATCAAATATAACGGTGCATGAGGTATCAATTGGCGATTATGTTTTGGCAGGCGGTGAAGTTGCGGCGATGGTGATGATTGAAGCAATTACTAGATTAATTCCTGGAGTGATTGGAAATCCACAATCGTTAGATGAAGAATCACATTCGATGTCAGATGGCAGTTTGCTGGAATATCCAACATATACAAAACCATCTAATTGGCGAGGATTAGAAGTTCCACAAGTTTTACTTTCAGGAAATCACGCAGAAATTGCGAAGTGGCGAAGTGAGCAGGCTAAGTTGCGCACGAAGAGGTTGAGTGAAGATTAGACATAAGAGTAAGAGTTAGTGCTTGCCAAACTGTCTTGCGATACTGTCTTGAGATACCGAGTAAAGCCAGCAATATTGGCAAAAATTCTCAGCCGCCGAGCGTGTTTGTGCGGGAATAATCCCGACACGCCAAAGGTTAACGCGACAGAAGTTTATAAATAGGGGATTATCCGCCCCGAATAAGAAATATCAGGATTTAGAAAGGGGAGAGATAAATGGCAACTGATTATGACTCGCCCCGAAAAACCGATGAAGAGTTACATGAAGAATCGTTAGAGGAATTAAAGCAACGTCGAGCTGATGCGCAATCTGGTCAGGTTGATATTGATGAAGAAGAGGCTGCTGAAAATCTAGAGTTGCCTGGCGCTGATCTTTCAGGTGAAGAGTTAGCAGTAAAAGTTGTTCCAAAACAAGAAGATGAATTTACTTGCAATCGCTGCTTCTTGGTAAAACATATAAATCAAAAAGCTCGTGGTGAAGGTGCTAAAGCAGTCTGTTTTGACTGCGCTTAATTAGTTTTAAGCTTTAAAAGTAAGCTAGATAAATCTTCCGCTCTTCGACTAGAAATAATCCAAAATGGTGTTGGATCAGATTTATCGGTGAGTTCAATTTTAACTGCAGATTTAATCCAGAATTTGGTTTGTAAAAATCCTGCCGGATCTATTGGCCGATTCGATTTGGAATATTGCGCAAAATCTTCAAGCAGGGTGATAGTTCCAAGATATGCCAATTCAATTGTGGCAAAGCCAACATGAAGTTTTTGATTTTCAATTCTTATTGTGGTTGATCTCATGTTTAGTAGCAATAAAGCAAGTAGCAGCAAAATCGTCGCAATGACTGCGGGAACAACATCTAATGCTGCCCAGACGGCAATGTAGAAAGTTAGCGAAAGTGCTAAAAGAAACAACCAAAGTTTTACTGAAAAATACATTCGTTCAAAGTAATTGGCGCTCACGTTGGAACACTACCTGCCCGCTTGCCGATATTCTTTTCCAATGAGTGAGGATGTCAAAAATATAAAGGTAGTGAGTACCACTCCACCAAGTGATGCGGTTATTCCGCCAAGACATCCAAAAGCTCCGGCAGTTGGATCTCAAATTCCATCGCACTTTGGTTACTGCTTTGGTTGCGGCAAATTACATAATTCCGGGCTTCATCTGGTTGCGCATGCAAAAGCAGGATTGGAATTAACCGCGCAATTTACAGTCACTGACAACCATCAAGGTGCGCCAGGTTTGGCGCATGGCGGATTACTTTCGTTGGCATTTGATGAAGCACTGGGAAAATTAATGTGGTTAATTAGAACACCTGCAGTCACCGGCAGATTAGAAACTGACTTTTTAATGCCGGTACCAGTTGGCACTACATTATTTATCGAGGCAAAAATTACCGGGCAAGCGGGTCGAAAGATTTATACCGCAGCGAGTGGTCGAATTGGTTCAATCACTGGACCAATTGCAGTGAGGGCTGCCGCAATTTTTATATCGGTACCAATGTCGCATTTTATTAATAATATGAATATCGATTTTCAAGAACATTTAAAAAAGCATCCAGAATTAATGGAATTTGTCGATCCTGATTTCAACTTTAATCCATAGTAATTGATAGAAATCAAAAGTAATCAGAGTTAAATTCCATGAAACCAACTGTAAAAGTGTTAATCAAAAAGTTAGATTCTGAAATGGCTACACCTAGTTATGCAAAACCAGGTGATGCTGGTTTTGATCTGCGAACCAGAATTGATTTATCCCTCGCACCAGGTGAACGGGCATTGGCTCCCACCGGGTTAGCGATTGCACTCCCTGATGGTTATGCCGCATTTGTTCATCCACGTTCTGGATTAGCAATTAAACACGGAGTTTCAATGGTTAATACTCCTGGCACAGTTGATGCCGGTTTTAGAGGCGAGTTACAAATTATTTTAATTAATCATGACAAATCAGAATCAATTTCATTCAAACGTGGAGATCGAATCGCTCAAATGGTGATTCAAAAGATTGAAACGGCAGAATTTGTTGAAGTATCAGAATTACCTGGAACCACCCGCTCTGCTGATGGTTTTGGCTCTACCGGAACTAAATAAATTAAATGTCAACAAATTCAGCATCTGAATCAGACAAGGCAAAAATTTTATCTGCCCTTGGTGGTAAAAGAGGGTTAATTGATTCTGGAATTCCAGCGCTGGCGTTTTTATTAGTCTTTAGTTTTTCAAAGCAAAATCTAAATTTAGCCCTTTATGTTTCAATTGCACTTTCACTTATCTTTACAGTTATTAGATTGATCCGTCGGGAAACAGTTCAACATGCATTTTCTGGATTAATTGGAGTACTAGTTTGTGCTTTGTTTGCTCGAAAAACCGGTAACGCTAGTGATTTCTATTTACCAGGACTATTAACAAATATTTTTTACGCAGTTTTGTATGCGGTTTTAAATTTGATCAAATGGCCATTACTGGGGCTTATGCTCGGCCCAATCCTTGGCGAAAATATGAAATGGCGGCAACATCCAAGGCGATTGGCGGTTTATCAAAAAGCTGGCTGGATATGGGTTGGTTTATTTGTTTCTAGGTTAGCGGTGCAGTATCCACTTTATTTAAGTGACAATTTAACTGCGCTTGGAACTGCCCGGTTAATAATGGGTTATCCAATGTTTTTACTTGCTGCATGGCTTACTTGGAAGGTTTTAGTAACTGTGCCTTCAATTAAAGATGAGAGTTAATTTTTTCCAATCAAGCAACTCTTAAGTAAATCTTCGGCCGCTGATGAAGCAACAAAAATTAATTCATCTCCGGCGCTTAAAACTTCATGATCTTTGGCGGCAATTACTCGACCATCTCTAACAATTGCCGCTATCGCGCAATCATCTGGAAACTCAATTTCACTTACGGTTTTACCGCAGCAAGAGGCATTATCTGGCAGGGTTATTTCAACTAAATTTGCCTGACCTTTACGAAGTGAGAAGAGTCGAACCACATCGCCTACGCTCACAGCTTCTTCAACAAGTGCTGAAATTATGCGCGGCGTTGATACTGCAACATCAACTCCCCAAGAGCTATCAAACATCCATTCATTTTTAGGATGTTTAATTCTTGCCACAACGCGGGGAATTCCATACTCGGTTTTACCAAGTAGTGAAGTTACTAGATTTACCTTGTCATCACCGGTGGCGGCAACCAAAACTTGGCAATTAGTTAATTTTGCCTGATCTAAAGTGCTAATTTCGCAGGCATCTCCAAGTAGCCACTCAGCTGCCGGCACACTTTCCATTTTGATTGATTTTGGATCTTTATCAATTAGCAAAACATTATGTTTATTGCTGAGCAATTCGCGCGCAATAGCACGGCCAACATTTCCGGCTCCAACGATTGCGACTCTCATTTGTTTTCCTTAGTCATTAAATTTACTTAATTATTTTCCGGAGATTTTCCTAGAGTTGCTTCTACTTTAGATAACTCATTCTCAGCAACAATCACATGTACTAAATCGCCATCTTGCAAAATAGTATTTTCATCTGGAATCAACCCTTTTCCTAATCTGGTTAGGAAAGCAACGCGCGCTGGTGTGTTTTGTTCAATCAATGAAATTGGTTCACCATGCCAACCGGAATCAATATGTACCTCACTTAAAATTACTGTGCCAGATGCATCGCGCCATTCAGATTGGCTACCAGAAGGTAAAAGCCGTCGCATAATTTGATCAGTTGTCCAAAGCACTGTTGCCACTGTTGGAATTCCAAGTCGTTGATAAATTTCAGCGCGGCCTGGATCATAAATACGTGCCACAACATTTGCTACGCCATATGTTTCTCGGGCAACACGTGCTGCCAAAATATTTGAGTTGTCGCCATTTGAAACCGCAGCAAAAGCTGCAGCGCGTTCGACTCCTGCTTCAACTAAGGTGTCGCGATCAAATCCAACGCCGGCCACAGTAGTTCCTTTGAAGTCAGAGCCAAGTCTGCGAAATGCTTCTCGGTTTTGATCAATCACCGCAACGGTGTGACCTTTTGCTTCAAGATCTTTTGCCAATGTTGCACCAACTCGACCGCAGCCCATGATGACAACGTGCATATAGATGAATTTACTACTTTAAGGTTAGCGATGTGAAATCTGACGCTCAAAATACTGATGCGCAAAGTGATAAATCGATTAAAAAGATCGCGATTGGCGATGTTGTAGAAATAGATATAAAAGATGTCGCACATGGCGGACATTTTGTTGCGCACCATCAAAATCAAGTTATTTTTGTGAGACATGCAATAACTGGCGAAAGAGTTAAAGCCAAAATCACACATGCAAACAACAAAATATTATTAGCAGACGCGGTTGAAGTAATTTCGCCTTCCAAGTATCGAGTTAAACCAAAATGTAAATACTTATCAGAGAGCGTTGAAAGAAAGTGTGGCGGTTGCGATTTTCAGCATATAGATATTGAGTATCAACGGCAGTTGAAAAAGCAGGTGGTAGAAGATCAGTTCTATCGGTTAGCAAAATTTGATTTGAAAAACTTTAAGGGTATTGATTCAACACCGTTTGACCTAGTTCAAGTCGATCCTAAAGATGGCTGGAATTGGCGCACGCGAATGAATTTTGCGGTCACGGTGGCCGGCAAAATGGGGATGTTTCCACACCACAGCAATAAGCCGATAGAAATTTCTGAGTGCCAAATCGCCGACGAGAGGTTGAAAATCTCGGAGTTTGCAAAGCGCAATTGGAGTGGAAAATCTAAAGTGAGTTTGGAATTAGTGGCTGATTCTGAAGTATCGGTAAAGCTTTCTCACGGAGAAGATGTCGGAATTTTTTGGCAGAGCCATATAAATGCTCAGGAGGTTTTGACCGATTACATACGAGACAAGGTAAAGATATCCGCTGGCGCAAAAATTCTAGATTTGTACTCTGGCGTTGGGGTGTTTGCTCAATTTGTTTTGAGTATTCAACCGGCTTTATCTGCCCTTTCATTAGTAGATACCAGCCCAGAATCTATTAAATTCGCAAAACAAAATATTTCCAATCTAATTGGGAAAAATTCGGCGATTAAATTTGAAGCAAATGCAGTTGAGGTTTTGAAATATTTACGTAATCAAGTTAATGAAAATAGAAGTTGGGATTTAGCAATTGTTGATCCACCTCGATCTGGTTTGAATCAACAGATAATTGAGCTGCTAGCAAAATTAAAGTTGACCGAACTAGTTTATATTTCTTGCGACCCGGCATCTTTAGCGCGTGATTTTTCAAATTTAGTTAAAAGTGGATATCGCTTGAATCACATCAAATCATTTGATTTATTTCCGATGACGCAACATATTGAGACGGTGGCAATTTTCAGTTCAGTGTTAAGATAAGAACGAGAGAACGGAATCGCAAGGTTGCTTAGTTGGCAAATTTGTAAGAATTTCTTTAATAGTATCCACGGAGCGTTGAAGATATGAGTAAAAACTCCTTAAACGCTAAGCGCGAAATATCCATCGCAAGCGAAAAATTTACTTATTTTGATATCACCCAGATTCCTGGCGTGTCAGATTTACCTTTTAGTTTAAAAATATTGTTAGAAAATTTATTGCGCACCGAAGATGGTGCAAATATCACCGCAAGCCAGATTAAAAAACTTGCCAACTGGGATCCCGCGAGTGAGCCTGATACTGAAATTCAATTCACTCCAGCTCGAGTGATTATGCAAGATTTCACCGGTGTGCCTTGCATAGTCGATTTAGCAACTATGCGTGAAGCAATTGTGAAGCTAGGTGGCGATGCGACAAAAGTTAATCCGCTAGCGCCGGCTGAATTAGTTATTGATCACTCAGTAATTGCTGATTTGTTTGGAACCAAAGACGCTTTTGAAAAAAATGTGGAGATTGAATACCAACGAAATCGAGAGCGTTATCGGTTTTTGCGATGGGGGCAAACCGCTTTTTCTGAATTTAAAGTAGTTCCACCTGGAACTGGAATTGTTCATCAAGTAAATATTGAGTATTTAGCTCGCGTCATAATGAATCGCAAAGTCAATGGCGAAAATTATTTGTATCCCGACACAGTTGTTGGTACAGATTCTCACACCACAATGGTCAACGGACTCGGAGTATTGGGTTGGGGAGTTGGCGGTATAGAAGCAGAGGCGGCACTGCTGGGTCAGCCGGTATCAATGTTGATTCCAAAAGTGGTGGGCTTTAAATTAAATGGCAAATTACCAGCAGCAACCACCGCTACCGATTTAGTTTTAACAATTACTCAGATGTTGCGAAAGCACGGTGTAGTTGGAAAATTTGTTGAGTTCTATGGGCCAGGTGTTACTCAACTGCCAATGGCAAACAGAGCAACAATTGGAAACATGTCACCAGAGTACGGATCAACCTGCGCCATATTCCCAATCGATGAAGAGACCATCAAGTATTTGAAATTCACCGGGCGAAATGCGAAACAACTTGAAATCGTTGAACAGTATGCAAAGCAAAATGCGCTCTGGCATGATCCAAACAAATCACCAAGATTTTCAGAAAAACTCGAACTAGATTTATCGACAGTAGTGCCGTCAATTGCCGGGCCAAAACGGCCACAAGATCGAATCTCACTAACTGATGCAAAAAGTTCATATGAACAACACGCGCCAAGTTATGTAACTGCAAAAACAAATTCTGGCGATATCAAAGTTAATCTAGATGGAAAAAGTACAAAAATTGCTAATGGCGATGTAGTAATCGCTTCAATAACTTCTTGCACCAATACTTCAAATCCATCAGTAATGATTGGCGCGGCTTTGCTAGCCAAGAAAGCGGTAGAACGAGGATTACAAAGTAAACCGTGGGTAAAGACCACACTTGCTCCCGGTTCAAAAGTTGTCACTGATTATTATGAAAAAGCTGGCTTAATGCCATACATGGAAAAACTCGGGTTTAACTTAGTTGGTTATGGTTGCGTAACTTGTATCGGAAACTCTGGCCCACTTCCAGAACCGATTAGTAAAGCGGTAAATGAAAATGATTTAGCGGTGGCAGCGGTGTTGTCGGGAAATCGCAATTTTGAAGGTCGAATTTCACCAGATGTGAAGATGAATTACTTAGCTTCGCCACCTCTAGTTGTGGCTTATGCCCTTGCTGGAACTATGAATCACAATTTTGATAATGACCCAATCGGAACCGATAGCACTGGCAAATCGGTATTTTTAAAAGATATTTGGCCAAGTGCAGATGAGGTGCAATCGGTAATCAATTCGGCAATTACCTCTGAGATGTTTACTAAAGATTATGCATCAGTATTTGAAGGTGATCAGCGTTGGAAGTCATTAGAAACTCCAACCGGTAAAACATTTGAATGGGATGCTAAATCTACTTATGTTAGAAAACCACCTTATTTTGAGGGAATGACTAAAACTCCAAATCCAGTCACCGATATAAATCAAGCCAGAGTTCTAGCAGTGCTTGGTGATTCAGTTACCACCGATCACATTTCACCGGCTGGATCAATCAAAGTTGATTCTCCGGCTGGAAAATATTTAATTGAGCATGGAATTGAAAAGTCAGATTTCAACTCTTATGGTTCTCGCCGCGGAAATCACGAGGTAATGATTCGGGGAACATTTGCAAATATTCGTTTAAAAAATTTACTACTTGATGGGGTTGAAGGTGGATTCACTCGAGATTTTCTATCAGGTGGAAAACAAACCACAATTTATGACGCATCGATGAATTATCAAAGTAAGAATGTTCCGCTAATTATTTTTGCTGGCAAAGAGTATGGCTCTGGCTCTTCTAGAGATTGGGCTGCAAAAGGAACTGCGTTACTTGGAGTAAAAGCGGTAATTGCAGAATCTTTTGAAAGAATTCACCGTTCAAATTTAATTGGTATGGGTGTATTGCCATTGCAATTTGTTTCTGGCGAAAATTTTAAGTCGCTCGGTTTAACTGGCGAAGAAACTATTTCAATTTCTGGAATCACAGCATTAAACCAAGGAAAAATTCCAACTGAAGTTGATGTTGTGGCAGGTAACAAGAAATTTAAAGCCAAAGTGAGAATAGATACACCGGGTGAGGCTGACTATTATCGCCACGGTGGCATCATGCAGTACGTGCTGCGCTCACTAGTTTCCTGATTTTCAAAACTCGATATCTAATTTAAACTAAAGCCATGTCGGCAGCTAAAGAAAACTCTTTCTCGCCCGCCATCAAATTAGCGGATATAAAATCTCCGGCAGATTTAAAAACTCAATCGCCAAAGGCGTTGGCAGATTTAGCTAACGAAATTAGAGAATTCTTAATTGCGAAAGTTTCCAAATCTGGTGGACATCTAGGACCAAATCTTGGAGTAGTTGAATTAACGATCGCGATTCATAAAACTTTTAATTCACCAAAAGATGTAGTGGTTTTTGATACTGGTCATCAGTCTTATGTACACAAACTTTTAACTGGCAGAGCAACAGGGTTTGATCGCTTGCGACAACGCGGCGGAGTTTCAGGTTATCCCAATAGAAGTGAAAGCGAACACGATGTAGTAGAAAATTCTCACGCATCGACCGCACTCTCTTGGAGTGATGGAATAGCAAAAGGTTTTAAATTAACCGGCCAGACAGATCGTCATGTCATCTGTGTAGTTGGTGATGGCGCACTAACCGGAGGAATGGCATGGGAAGCACTAAACAATATTGCGACCAATAAAGATGAAAAATTAATTATTGTGGTCAATGACAATGAGCGCTCATATTCTCCAACTATTGGTGGCGTTGCCAACTATCTAACAACTTTAAGGAGTACTAAAGGTTATGAAAAGTTTTTAGATTGGGGCCGCGGAGTGTTGCAAAAAACTCCAGTTGTTGGTCAACCGATTTATCACACTATGCACGGCGTAAAAAAAGGATTAAAAGATATTGTTGCGCCGCAAGGAATGTTTGAAGATTTAGGACTTAAATACCTT
Organism: uncultured bacterium; assembly: GCA_963977945.1. GTDB lineage: Bacteria > Actinomycetota > Actinomycetes > Nanopelagicales > Nanopelagicaceae > CALMJB01. The sequence goes on along the minus strand of CAXBQO010000008.1, from coordinate 3,655 downwards.
GGTCCAATTGATGGTCATGACATCGCAGAAATTGAAAAGAATTTAAACATTGCTAAGAATTTCAACGGCCCAATTTTGGTTCATGTGATTACCGAAAAAGGTCGCGGGCATCAACCGGCGATCAATGATGAGGCAGAAAAGTTTCACGCAGTTGGTGTAGTTGATCCAGAAACTGGCGAGCCATTAAGTAAGAGCGGACCAACCTGGACCTCAATATTTTCGGAAGAATTAGTAAAGCTAGGTCAGCAAAATGAAAAACTAGTTGCAATTACCGCTGCGATGCTCGGACCAACTGGATTAGATAATTTCAAAGCGCAATTTCCGCACCGTACTTTTGATGTTGGTATTGCAGAACAACATGCGACAACTAGCGCAGCTGGAATGGCAAAAGCGGGATTACACCCAGTAGTTGCGGTGTATTCCACATTTTTAAATCGAGCATTTGATCAATTGCTACTTGATGTCGCGCTGCATAAAGCTGGCGTTACATTTGTTTTAGATCGCTCTGGAATCACAGGTGATGATGGTCCAAGTCATCATGGAATTTGGGATTTAGCTTTGACCGGAATTGTGCCAACTTTAAGAGCGGGCGCACCACGCGATGCCACCAGATTGCGTGAATTATTAAATGAGGCGATAGAAGTAAATGATGCGCCGACGATGATTAGATTTCCAAAAGGTGCAGTCGGAGCAGATATTCCAGGTTTTGAACGTCGTGATGGTGTTGATGTTTTATATCGTGGCGAAAGCGCAGATATTTTGCTGGTCAGCGTAGGCGCTATGGCACAAATTGCAGTTGAAGCGGCAGCTGGTGCTTATAGAGAAGGTGTTGGAGTAACCGTAGTTGATCCGAGATGGGTAAAACCTTTACCAACTTCATTAGTTGCTATGGCTGAACGTTATAAATCTGTGGTTGTAATTGAAGATGGAATTTCGCACGCAGGTATTGCAAGTACTTTGTCAGAACAGCTGAGAGAGGCAAATTTAGAAATTGCAGTTCACTCACTTGGTGTTCCAATGAAATTTATTGAACACTCTAAACGCGCTGAGATATTAAATGATTTGGGATTAACAGTTCAGAATGTAACTAGATCGCTTGTAACTTGGAATGCAAAAAGTGGGGCGACTACGCCGGCAGCGATGCAACTCCAGGCGGATGAAAACGAGCGCCGCAAACCGAATCGCTAATTCCTTCTCGATCTAGATAAGGAAGTATTCCGCCAAGGTGCATTGGCCAACCGGCACCAAGCAACATACAGATATCAATTTCAGCAGGCGTAGCAACAACTTTTTCATCCAACATCATTTTTGCCTCTTTCGCTAGCGCCTCTAACGCACGAAGTCTTACTTGATCGGCAGTTGATGGAGAATTTCCTTTTTCCAAAAGCTTAATCGCATCTGGATTTACAGATTGGTTTCCCTCTTTATCTTTGATGTAGAAAGTTTTGATTCCGGCTTCAACAAATCGCTTCATTGTTGGTGAAATCTTGTAACGCTCACCGAGATTTGCATTAAGAGTTGAAGCTACGTGAAGAGCAACGCCAGGTCCTACTAATCCCAAAAGTTCTAGTGAAGTCATCGGGAAACCAAGTGGTTTCATAGCGGCATCGGCAACTTCGTATGGAGTTCCTTCATCGATTGCATCAGTTACTTCTCCCATAAATCTGGTGAGCAAACGATTGACCACAAATGCAGGTGCATCTTTTACTATCACCATAGTTTTCTTTAACTCTTTGCCAACCGCGATTGCAGTGGCACAAGTTGCATCATCGGTCTTGGTGGTTCGAGCAACTTCCAAAAGTGGCATGATGGCGACGGGATTGAAGAAGTGAAAGCCAACAACTCTTTCTGGATTTTTCATTCCCTCAGACATTTTTTCAACTGATAGGGAAGAGGTATTTGTAGCAATCACACATTCAGTTGTGACGATTTCTTCTAATTGCTTAAATAGTTTTTGTTTTAGCGCTAACTCTTCAAAGATAGCTTCAATTATGAAATTGCAATCTGCGTAGTTCTTTTTATCGGTCGTACCAGTGATTAGCGACTTAAGCCGAGCTGCCATTTCAGAGTTGATACGTTTCTTCTCGACCAATTTATCTATTTCGCTGTGCAGATATGAGACACCTTTATCAACACGTTCTTGGTCGATATCAGAGATCACAATTGGAACTTTTAGGTTTCGTAAGAAAAGCAAGGCTAACTGGGAAGCCATAAGTCCAGCGCCGACAATTCCGACTTTGCTAACTTTTCTAGCTAGCGATGCCTTGGGAGCACCCTCAACTTTCTTCCGCTTTTTCTGCATTAAGTTAAATGCGTAAATGGTGGCGCGAAGTTGTTCTCCCATTATTAGATCAGCCAACGCCTCATCCTCAGCAGCGAAGCCATCTGTAATCAAATTATTTTTGGCAGCGGCAATTAATTTAATTGCTCGATATGGAGATTTGATATCAGCAGATCCAAATTTTTTCTTGATTGCAACTTCAGCATTTTTTAATGGGGTTTCCCAATCATCGCTTTCATGGTTCTTTCGCTCCACTTTCACGGAACCATTAAGAACTCCAGCAGCAAAAGCAACTGATTTCTCTAAGAAATCAACGGGCTCATAAACGGCATCGACCATTCCGATTGAAGCAGCTTCTTTGGCGCGCAGCATCGTGTTGTTATTTAGCGGATTAAGAATTATTACCTTGGTAGCGTTTTCTGGACCAATCAGTTTCGGTAGCAGAGTTGCGCCACCCCAACCTGGAATTAACCCTAAAAATACTTCTGGCAGTGCGATAAATGCAGTAGAAGCCATTGTTCGATAGTGGGAATTCAATCCGATTTCAGTTCCACCGCCCAGTGCCAAGCCATTGATAAATGAGAATGTTGGCTTCTTTGAGTCCAGCAACCTGCGATAGATCTTGTGGCCTAATTGGCCGATTCCCAAGGCCTGCTCTCTATTTTCGATAAATGACATGACGGTTAGGTCTGCGCCAGCGACAAAAATAAAAGGCTTGCCAATAACTGCAATTGCACTGCTACTTGAATTCTGGGCAGCAGTAATCGCATTATCAAATTCTGCAAGTGAGAGCGGTCCCAAAGTATTAGGCCGAGTGTGGTCCATGCCGTTATCGATAGTGATCAACGCCAACTTTCCGCTAGCACCGAATGCAGTTAGATCGACTTCGCGAATCAGCGCGTTGGTTACGACTTCATCTGGATATACGACGTCAGCCATTATTTAGCGCCTCCGTTGTAATTTGGGTTCTCCCAAATGCAAGTGCCACCCATACCTAAACCAATACACATGGTGGTGATGCCATAACGAATCTCTGGGTGCTCTTCGAAGGTGCGCGCCAAGTTGATCATCAAACGGATACCGCTTGAAGCTAGGGGATGGCCGACTGCGATCGCACCACCAACCGGGTTGACGCGCGGATCATCTTCCGCGATTCCGAAGTGATCAAGGAATGCAAGTACTTGAACTGCGAAAGCTTCATTGATTTCAAATGCGCCGATATCTTCGATCTTCAAGTTGGCTTGCTTTAGCGCCTTGATGGTTGAAGGAACTGGACCATAACCCATGATCTCTGGTTCTACGCCAGCAAAGGCAAAAGTAATTAAGCGCATCTTCGGCTTTAAACCAAGCGCCTTCGCGGCATCCTCATCAGCA
>CAXBQO010000007.1:0-22456 GCA_963977945.1 uncultured bacterium | reverse complement strand
GGCATAACAACCGCACCGACATACTCAGCCTGAAATACGCGGAAAGTTGTATCTTTGAAAAATTGAGTGACATCTACTAATTCATTGCCAAATCGCAGATCTGGTTTATCTGAGCCATATCTATCCATCGCATCTTTGTATGTCATTCTAGGAATCGGATTTTTAATCTGCAGATTTAAAATTTTGAGAAAAACTGCTCGCAAAATTTCCTCGGAAATCTTGATTACATCCTCTTGATCTGCAAAAGACATCTCAATATCTAGTTGAGTGAACTCTGGCTGGCGGTCTGCTCTAAAGTCTTCATCTCTAAAACATCTAGCAATTTGGTAATACTTTTCCATTCCCGCCACCATCAAAAGTTGCTTAAATAATTGCGGCGATTGTGGCAGCGCATACCAAGATCCAGGTTGGAGTCTTACCGGCACTAAGAAATCTCTCGCGCCTTCTGGGGTAGATCGAGTTAAGTAGGGAGTTTCAATCTCAAGAAATTCATTTTTGTTCATGACATCGCGAACCGCAGCCATGACTTTTGAACGCAACCTTAAATTCTTAGATGGAATTTCACGTCGTAGATCTAAATAACGATATTTAAGTCTCACCTCTTCTGAAATATTTAACTCTTCTCCGCTATCTACCGGAAAAGGTAAAGCAGCTGCCTCACTTAATACTTCAAGGTTTTCGCAAACGACTTCAATATCGCCATTTGAAATATTTTTATTTTCATTGCCACTTGGTCTCATTGAAACTTTTCCGGTAACCAAAACACACCATTCAGCCCTTAATGCACCAGCAACTTGCTCGTCGTTAATAACAACTTGTACCGAACCTGATGAGTCACGCAGATCAATAAATGCAACACCACCGTGATCGCGTCGACGTGCTACCCAGCCAGCCAGTTTTACGCCCTTGCCTACCAATTCTTTGGTGACATTTTGAGCAAAATGTTCGCGCAGCATTTATTCCCTTGATTTCTACTTATTAATTCTGCTTAACAAAATCAATTAAATCCTTAGCCGCAAGGGTAACTAATGTCGACTTACCCTCGTTCATATTTTTTACCTCAATTTGCTTGGTCTTTATTTCATTTTCGCCAACGACCGCGACAAAGCGAACACCACGTTTATCAGCTGAATTCATGGCACCCTTTAATCCTCGATCACCATATGCCATATCAGAACGCACGCCACTCTTTCGAAGTTGCATCATCGTTTCATAGACCAGTGATTTAGCGGATTCTCCAAGTGCAACAAAATAAATCTGAATTTGATCACCAGTTGTGACCGCAACATTTTCAGCCTCTAACGCAAGAACGGTTCGATCAATACCGAGACCAAAACCAATTCCACTCATTTCACTTCCACCTAATTCACTCATCAATCCGTCATATCTTCCGCCACCGCCGATACCAGATTGCGCTCCAAGTAGCGGATGAACAAATTCAAAAGTTGTACCGGTGTAGTAATCAAGTCCTCTCACCATTCTTGGATTAATCACGAAATCGATTTTCAATTGTTTGAGTAATCCTTGAACTTTGGAAAAATGAGACTGACTTTCATTTGATAAGTAATCTATTAATACCGGAGCCTCTTGCATCAACTTTTTGATCTCGTCTCTTTTGTCATCGAATAGTCTCAACGGATTTAATTTAGCCCGCTCTAACGTAGCCTCATCTAACTTCAATTTTTCAATAAATTTCATTAAATCTTTTCGATGTTCAGTTCTAGATTTCAAGTCTCCCAGAGAAGTAATCTCTAACTTATATTTACTTAATCCAAGTTTTTTATAACCTTGATCTGCTACTGCAATAACTTCGACATCAATTTCTGGATCATTAAATCCAATTGCTTCAATTCCCACCTGATAAAACTGTCGATAGCGACCGGCTTGTGGGCGTTCGGCTCTAAAAAATGCGCCCTGATAAAAAATTTTTACCGGCAGTTGTCCTTTATCTAACCCGTGTTCAATTACCGCCCGAATCGCTCCGGCAGTTCCCTCAGGTCTTAGAGTTATTGAACGGCCACCTCGATCATCAAAGGTGTACATCTCCTTAGTAACAACATCGGTAGAAGCACCCACACCGCGGGTAAAAACTTCAGTATCTTCAAAAACTGGTAATTCAACTAATTGATAGCCAGCCATACGAGCTGGAAATAGCAAACCATCGCGAACAAATTCAAATTTTGAAGAGTCTGGAGGTAAGTATTCCTTGACCCCCTTCGGAGCAGAAAATTTACTCAAGCAAACTCCTCACCGACTTAAAAAATTTTAAAACTAATCAATTCATTCCTGCAACGAATCTAGGAAATTAGGTTGCAGATACGGATTGCTTCGTTTTTCCTCTGCAATTGTAGTTTGAACCCCGTGTCCGGGAAGCACATTCAACTCATCTGTCATCTTTAAAATTATGTTTTTTAAGGTTTTTTTCATCATTGGCATTGATCCGGTAGGTAAATCGGTTCTACCGATAGCGCCAGCGAAAAGCACATCGCCAGATATTAGAAATTCACTTTCCACTTCAAACACCATTGAACCAGCGGTATGACCTGGCGCAAGTTTGCTTTCTATTTTCATACCAGCAATTTCAAAATTTTCTACATCAGAAATAGCATAAACATCACTGGGTTCACCAATATTTTCTTTGGCAATTTGATCAATCAAATATTGAATGCCACTATCTTTTTGTAGTGCCGCATATGGATCTTGCAATAAATATTTATCTTTTTTACTGATGTATGTTCGCATTGGAATTTCTTTTGAAAGTGGCAAGACAGAATATGTATGATCAAGATGGCCATGAGTGACCACAATTGCAACTGGCTTTAATTTAAATCTTTGAATTTCTTCTTTGATTCGGTTCACCAAACTGGGGCGAGAAATTCCTGGATCCACAACCAAACATTCCTGATTTGCACCCTTGGCAATAATCCAACAATTAGTCTCAAAGAAGTCAGCCACAACCTGCCTGACCAACATAGCGCTTACCTCCCTGACGTTTCTTGCGGGACTTCCCTAATACCAATCTTTAGGCTAGCGTTCAATCGTTACAAATTGATTTAATCGAAACTAAGTAACCGGTAGTTTCACTAGTTATAGAGTTAAAAAATTTAATTCGTTAATTAGCACCTTAAATAACGGTTCGTTGCACGTAATTAAATGCGGGCAACGACAATCGCGCAATGAAAGAGGAAAGTATGAACAACCCAGTCTCACTCCTAGTTGGAGATCCATCTAAATTTGGTCGCGTCGGCGAAGATGGAACAGTTTATGTAAAAACAATTAATGGCGAACGTGCAGTTGGCTCTTATCCGGGCAAATCGCCAGAAGAAGCCTTGGCTTACTTTGTTAGAAAGTATGAACAAGTAGCAGCAGAGATTGGTCTGCTTGGTGCAAGAGTTCGAACCGGCGCAATGGATCCCAAAGTTGCCGAAGAATCAGTAAAGAAATTGCGGGATCAAGTTGAAAATTTAAATGGCGTTGGAGATTTACTTTTACTTCGCGCATCAGTTGAACAAATTCCAATTCTGATTGAAGAACATCGTGCGGTCTACGAAGCTAAAAAAGCCGAGATTAAAGCTGCGCGAGATGCAAAACGCGGCGAAACCCTTTCGTTAAAAGAAAAGATAGTTGCCGAAGCAGAATCATTAGCCGACTCGGTTAATTGGAAACAATCCACCGAAAAGTTAAAAACTTTGATTGAAGAGTGGAAGAAGGCTCCACGGTTAGATAAAAAGACCGATTCAGCGCTCTGGAAAAGATTTTCATCCTCTCGAAATAAATTTGATAAACGCAGACGTAAGCACTTTGCAACTTTGGGTGAGCAATTTAAGAATGTTGCTACCACGAAAGAACAACTAGTTGCTGAAGCGGAAAAATTGATGAACTCAAAAGAGTGGCTAAATACCGCAAGACGGTATGCCAGCTTGATGGACAATTGGAAAAAAGCCGGTCGCGGTAAAAAATCTAGTGATGACCAATTGTGGCTCAAATTCAAAGCCGCCCAAGATCACTTCTTTGCAAACAAAAATGCCGACATGGAAAAACGCAAAGGTTCAATGAGTGAGAATTTTGGAAAAGCTGAAAGTTTCGTGAAGGAAATTGAAGCGCTCTCGCCAGTTTCAGATTTCAAAGCAGCCCGTAGACAATTCCGCGATTTAGAATCAAAGTTTGCCAAAGTTGGGATGCTAGATAAAAAGCAAAAGAAGTCGCTAGAAAAGCGAATTGAAAAAATTGATCAGGAAATATTTAGCTTTGAACACACCGAAGCTAGAAAGAGTGATCCATCAGCTAAGGCGCAAGCTAACTCAGTTGTACAAGGATTGATTGATGCGATTGAAAATTACGAAGCGCAGGCGGCAAAGGCTGAGGCAGCCGGCCAAGTAGCTAAAGCAATGGTTGCGCGCGAAGCAGCCGCAGCGCGTAGAGCGTGGCTAGAACAAGCGGAAAAAGGTTTAGCTGAGTTTAAAAATTAATTGTTGGTAATTCGATAAACATCGTAGACACCATCAACATTTCTAACCGCGCTCAACACCGCATCTAAGTGAGATGCATCAGCCATTTCAAACGTAAATTTTGAAAATGCGGTTCTGTCTTTAGAAGTACTAACTGATGCGTTCAAGATATTTACTTGTTGATCTGAAAGTGCTTTTGTCACATCTGATAGCAACCTAGCCCGATCAAGTGCTTCAACTTGAATATTTACTAAGAAGGTAGTTTTCGCCGTTAAATCCCATTTAACGCCCACTATTCGATCTCCTTGATGCATTCGCAAGTCAGTCACATTTATGCAATCGGTACGATGAACTGAGACACCACTTCCTTTAGTTATAAATCCAGTAATCAAATCATTTGGCACTGGTGAACAACACCTTGCAATCTTTACCAATACATCACCTTTCACACCTTCAACTAAAACTCCAGAACTTGTCCGCGCAGCGGTTCGAGTTTTTGGAATTAATGTTGAAAGATCACTTTCGGGATGTGTTTCATTTTCGCCTAATACATTCAATAATTTTTCAACTACAGAATGGGAAGAGATATGACCATTACCAACACCTTCATATAACGCTTCAATATCTGGATAACGCAAATCATGAGCGAGTTCTAAAAGTGCTTGCCCTGCCATCAATTTTTGAAGTGGTAACCCGACTTTGCGCATTTGCCGTGCAATAGATTCTTTTCCAGCTTCAATCGCTTCAGTTTTTCGTTCTTTAGAAAACCACGCTTTTATTTTGCTGCGCGCTTTTGAAGAGGTGACAAAATTTAGCCAATCTCTACTCGGGCCAACATGCTCACCTTTATTAGTAACTATTTCAACTACATCGCCATTGCTTAATCGAGATTCCAACGGAATCAATTTGCCATTTACTTTTGCGCCCACACATTTCTCGCCTACATCTGTATGCACCGCGTAAGCGAAATCAACTGGAGTCGCACCAGCTGGAAGTGCAATAACACTTCCCTTTGGCGTAAAGACAAAAACCTCAGGCGTGCGCAGGTCATAACGAAGCGCGTCAAGAAAATCACTGGCATCTTGATCTTGACTTTGCCAGTCGTGTAATTGTTTTAACCATAATAAATCGGTATCTGATTTCGTGGTTTCAGATTTACTCTTATATTTCCAGTGAGCTGCAATACCGAATTCGGCTCGATTGTGCATTTCAAAAGTACGAATCTGAATCTCTACCGCTTTGCCATTTGGACCAATAACGGTTGTGTGCAAGCTTTGATATAAATTAAATTTTGGCATTGCAATGTAATCTTTAAATCGGCCTGGTACCGGACTCCACCGCGCGTGAATTGCACCAAGTACTGCATAACAATCGCGCACTGATTCCACTAATACTCGAACACCAACCAAATCATAAATTTCGTTGAACTCTCGACCACGCACCACCATCTTTTGATAGACGCTGTAATAATGTTTTTGCCGACCGATAACTTTTGCGGTAATTCCCTCTTTATCTAGATCTTTTTGAATCGCATCGATTGCCTGACTAGTCAACTCTTCCCGCGCTGGTGAACGTTCGGTAATCAAGCGTTTAATTTCTTCAAATTTTTTTGTTTCTAAAGTAGCAAATGAAAGATCTTCTAACTCCCATTTGATTGCATTCATTCCCAATCTATGAGCAAGTGGAGCGTAAATATCTAATGTTTCACGGGCTTTGCGTTGGGCTTTTTCTAGATCTAAATACTGCCAAGTTCTGGCGTTGTGAAGGCGATCTGCTAATTTAATTACAAGTAGGCGAATATCTTTACTCATCGCAACTACCATTTTGCGCAAAGTTTCAGCTTGCGCAGTTGGACCATAATTTAATTTGTCTAATTTAGTTACACCATCAACTAAAGCGGCGACCTCTTCCCCAAATTGTTTTTCAATTTCCGCCAAAGTAATTTTTGTATCTTCCACCGTGTCATGTAAAAGGGCTGCAATCAAAGTTGATTGATCCATGCCAAGTTCGGCCAAAATTCCAGCAACTGCGACTGGATGAGTTATGTAATCTTCGCCAGATTTTCTTAGTTGGCCAGCGTGCGCATTCTCTGCCGCCGCAAATGCCCGTTCAAGTTCGGGTCGAGAAAACTCTGAGTTATGTGCTTTTAATGAATCTAAGAGCGGTGCAAGTTGCGCTGACACTGCAACTCCTTGAATCCTTTGTATTTACCGGCGGCGCTTGCGCTTAGGTTGATTGCGCGGTCCACGATTTAAAAATTCAGTGACCGCAGAAGTTGTACCGCTGCTACTTGATGATTGATTCGACGATGAACCAGAAACTGAATCAGCCGGACGATCTCCTCGCGCAGCTACTCGTTTTGCTAAGGCTTGCATTGCAGTTTCCCGCTCACGTAATCCTGCCAATATCGGTGTTGCAATAAATATTGAGGAATAAGTACCAGTCGCAAGTCCAATAAATAAAGCCAATGAAAGATCTTTTAATGTGCCAGCACCTAATAACCCAGCACCGACAAACAAAATTGAACCAACCGGAATTAATGCAGTAAGTGAAGTATTGAAGGAACGAACTAAAGTTTGGTTAATCGCTAAATTTGCCGCTTTGGAATATGTAGTTTTACCGGTGATTGCAATAGTTTTAGTATTTTCGCGAACTTTATCGAATACCACCACGGTGTCGTATAAGGAGTAACCTAAAATAGTTAAGAATCCAATAATCGTTGCCGGCGTAACTTCAAAACCAACTAGAGCATAAATTCCCACAGTAATAAAAACGTCATGAATAACTGCGACTATTGCAGAAAATGCCATTTTTGGTTCAAATGCCATCGCCAAATAAAGCATGACAACAAGTAAGAATCCGATCAAACCATAAATAGCTTTTCGGGTAATTTCTTTACCCCACGATGGACCAATACTTTGCGTATCAATTGATTCAACAGTCACACCAAATTTGCTAGCAAGTTGATCTTGCACCGCATTTGATTGTGCATTTGTTAATGAATCAGTTTGAATTCTTATTTTGTCATTTCCAATGAGTTGCACAATTGTCTGACCCGTTACACCTGCAGCTTTTACCGCTTCATCTGCTTGATTTACGGTGGCGCCTGCTTTGGTTACTGTGAATGATGAACCACCTTTAAATTCGATTCCCAGTTTTAAACCTTGGGTAAATAAGGTGAAGGCAGATAAAACAATCAAGATTCCAGAAAAGGCATACCAGCGACGACGTTTGCCAATAAAGTCAATTGAGCTCTCGCCCCGATAAAGCCTGCCACCGATTCCACTTAAATTTGAGAGTTTTAGATTAGCCATTTGTCGCTCCCTGATTAAGAGTTGTGTTTGCTGGAAGACTTGGAAGTCCTAAAGATTTGCGAGACAGGCCAGATAGTTTGGAACCACTGGCGAAAAACTTAAGGTTTGATAGCAAAATTACCAATGGTTTAGTGAAGAAAAAGACAATTATTAAATCAATAAATGTGGTTAAACCAAGAGTGAATGCGAAACCGCGAACTCCACCTACTGCGAAGAAATACAAAAGCACAGCAGCAATCAATGAAACCGCATCGGCGACAATCACAGTACGGCGCGCCCGCTTCCAACCAGTTTCAACTGCGGTGCGCAGCGATTTTCCTTCACGGACTTCATCGCGAATTCTTTCAAAATAGACAATAAATGAGTCGGCGGTAATACCAATAGAGACGATTGCTCCGGCGATTCCGGCTAGCGTTAATGTGAATGCAATCCACTTTCCAAGAAGAAGGAAGGTAAGAAGTGTGATTGCAGCAGCTACAAGAAGTGAACCAACTGAAACAATTCCTAGTCCTCGGTAATAAAGTATTGAGTAAAGAAAAACTAAAACCAAACCTAAAATTCCGGCAAGTAATCCAGCATGTAGTTGATCGGCACCAAGAGTTGGTGAAACTTGCTGTACTTCACCACGATCAAATGCCAAAGGCAGCGCACCATATTTCAAAACATTTGCTAAATCACTTGCTTCAGCTTGCGAGAAATTTCCGGTGATCTGCGCGTTTCCGGTGTTGATTGCTTCATTAACTCTTGGAGCTGAATAAACCAATCCGTCTAAAACAATTGCTGCTTGATTTTGTGGTGAAGCTTGTCCGGCTAATCTCGAAGTCATAGCGCCAAATGCTTTTGTGCCATCGCCATTGAAATCTAAAACTACATACCATCCAGATGCGGTGGTGGTACTTATTACGGCCGTTGCCTTGGAAACTTGTGTGCCGAGAACTTCTGCTGGACCAAGAATGTATTTGCTAAATCCACCGCGATCACAACTTACTAGTGGTGCGGTTGGGATATCTCCTCCGCCACCTTGCCGGTTTTCTGGTTTGCTGCAATCAAGTGCGGCAAACTGTTGATTTAAATCTGCAGTAACTCCTGCCGGTAATGTCGCAGTTTTAGTATCAGCGGAAGATGATGTAGCCGCAGCATTTCCTTCTGCTAGCACCGGTCTAAATCTCAACTCGGCAGTTTGACCTACAAGATCAACAACTCGTCTACCAGTTTCACCCGGAACTGAAATCACAATTTGTCTATTTGTGCCAGTACCTTGCGCTGACACTTCCGATTCAGCTACACCTAGAGAGTTAACGCGCTGTCTAATAATTCCAACTGCTTGGTCAATTGCCTCGGTAGTTACTTTGCCCCCTTGGCTAACGCGAGGTTGCAAAGTGACGCTTGTGCCACCTTGAAGATCTAGCCCTAATCTAAATTTGGTAGCGCCCTGAACAACTGCGATCGCGGCGAATAAGAAAATTGTCAGAAATAAAATTCCAATTGTTCTCGCAGCTTTTCGAGTTGATTGTTTTGTCGCCGCTGAACCTGCTCCGGTGTTATAGATCGAAGCGTTTGAAGGATTGATTGACATAAGAGCGAGATTGTACGCAAAGAATCACTCTTTTGTGAAAAATCCCAACTCTTGTAAGTATGAATTTGATTCTGGCGGTGTTATTCCCAGATGTTGCCAAGCCAAATTTGTAGCAACTCTTCCTCTTGGCGTGCGGTGTAGGAAACCAATACGAACTAAAAATGGTTCACAGATTGATTCAATAGTTTCTGCTTCTTCGCCCACTGACATTGCCAGAGTACTCAAACCAACTGGGCCACCAGAGAAATTCTTTATTAAATTTTGCAAAATTGCTTTATCAAGTCGATCTAGCCCCAATTGATCAACTTCATAAAGTTCTAATGCAGCTTTTGCAGCATCAAGAGATATTCGTTCATTCTCTTTATGTTTAACTTGAGCAAAATCTCTTACTCGTCGCAACAATCGGTTTGCAACTCTAGGAGTTCCTCTTGATCTAATTGCTATTTCACTTACAGCCTGCTCTTCAATATTAAATTGCATCAACTTGGCACTACGCACAATTATGTTTTCTAAATCAGCGGTTTCGTAAAACTCAAGCGCTGCGGTAAATCCAAAACGATCTCGCAATGGACTTGGTAATAATCCAGATCGAGTTGTGGCACCTACCAATGTAAAGTGTGGAATATCCAGTGGAATTGAAGTTGCGCCGGCACCTTTACCGACTACAACATCAACTCGAAAATCTTCCATCGCTAAATACAACATTTCTTCAGCATTTCGATTTAGTCGATGAATTTCATCGATAAATAAAACTTCACCTTCAGAAAGCGATGACAAAATTGCTGCTAAATCTCCCGCATGCGTTATCGCTGGACCACTTGTTACTCGAATCGCCGCACTCATTTCGGTAGCAATAATCATCGCTAGCGTGGTTTTTCCTAAACCTGGTGGACCAGCAAGCAAAATATGATCTGCCGGTTTATTTCTTCCCTTTGCCGCTTTGAGTAAAAGATTTAATTGTTCTTTAACTTTAGATTGACCAACAAACTCATAAATATTATTTGGTCGAAGAGCTTGTTCGGCAGCACGTTCGGTTTCATCGGCGCTCAAACTGACAATATTTGACGGATTTGAGGGATTTGATTGATTCAAATTCGATTCTTTTTTTGATTCTTTTTTTTCGCTCATGCTCTTTTACTTCTTCCGGCAATTTGCAGTGCTAATTTCAAAGCTTCGCTTACTATTACATTTTCTGAAGATTGGGATTTCATTTCACTGGCAACTTGTTCTGCAATTTTGCCACTCTCTTTTGCGCTGTAGCCCAGAGACTCTAACGCTTGCGCGACTTGACTTGCCCAATCATTAATCTTGCCACTTTTGATTTTTATCTTATCTTTTAGATCAAGAACTAATCGTTGCGCACTTTTTTTACCGAGGCCAGGAATCTCTTGTAATCGCTTTAAATCCTCATTAACTATTGCTCTGGATATATCTACTACCTCGGCTGCCGCAATAATTGATAGCGCAACCTTTGGACCAATTCCACTTACAGTCTGAAGTAGTTCAAAAAACTCCCGTTGATTCTGATTTTCAAATCCATAAAGTGTCAGAGAATCTTCGCGCACTGTTAAATTAGTAAACAATGTGGTGGATGCTCCTAATTGAAGTTTAGAAGCATGTCGAGCAGTTATTGCAGCGCTCATTCCGACACCATTTATGTCAATAGTTACAAAGTTGACCCCGAGTTCGGTGATTTTTCCGGTGATCGAACTGATTAGTGTTGCCAATTAAATTCCTCTATTTAGCTATCTCGCTTTAGTAAATTTGTAAATATTCAATTATTGCCGTTTTTTCACTTTGGTTCTTTTACTATTTTTAATTATTGCTGCAGTTAATCTGGTTTGTGCGCTGCCCCGCCAATGATGGCAGATTGCTAATGCCAAAGCATCGGTGACATCAACTGGTTTCGGAATTTGCTCAAGCTTTAATATCTTTTTAACCATATTTGCAACCTGCTTCTTATCTGCCCGACCCGAACCGGTTACGGCCGCCTTCACCTCACTAGGTGTGTGTAGAACTACGGGAATTTTTGATTTGGCTGCAAGCAGCAGTGCTACGCCACCTGCCTGAGCAGTAGACATTGCAGTTCGCACATTTAACTGCGAAAAAACTCGCTCTACCGCTATTACGTTGGGTTTAAATTTTTCAATTAGTTTTTGCAGATTTTGTTCCAGCTCTAATAATCGTTGTTCCAGTGGTAAGTCGGCATCCGTTTGAATAATTGCAAAGTCAATTAAGGATAATTTGGTATTGCCATTTGCATCTACTATTCCAACACCGCATCGAGTCAAACCCGGATCAACTGCCAGCACTCGCATGCTAGACATCTTAGATTAAAGCGAAATTCAATATTTAAATTAAGAGTTTAAACTCGCCAAAATATCATCGGCCACATCAAAATTTCCGTAGACATTTTGCACATCGTCGCAATCTTCTATTGCTTCAATTAAATTGAAAAGTTTTTTAGCGTCGTCCGCGTTTAGCGGTATAGACATAGTAGGCAAAAATGAAGTCTCGCTAGTTTCATATTCAATACCAGCTTTCTGTAATGCAGAGCGAACAGCAGGTAAATCGGTGGGAGAACTTAAGATTTCAAAGTTTTCGCCTAAATCATTTACCTCTTCTGCGCCCGCTTCTAAAACTTGTTCTAACAAACCATCTTCGGTGATTTTTCCATTTTGTTTTGAAACTACAACTACTCCTCGGCGATGAAATAAATATGAAACTGAACCTGGATCTGCCATGTTGCCACCATTTCTAGTGACTGCCACTCGAACTTCAGAGGCGGCACGATTTCTATTGTCAGATAAACATTCAATTAGAAGTGCAACACCACCGGGACCGTAACCTTCGTACATAATGGTTTCCCAATTTGCGCCACCACCTTCAAGGCCAGCGCCACGTTTGATTGCGCGATCGATGTTGTCACTTGGTACTGAATTTTTCTTTGCTTTAGTGACCGCGTCATAAAGCGTTGGATTACCGGACATATCTGCGCCACCAGTACGCGCTGCTACTTCGATTCCTTTAATAAGTTTGGCAAAGTTTTTTGCTCTACGAGAATCGATAATCGCTTTTTTGTGTTTAGTTGTTGCCCATTTGGAATGACCTGACATATTAATTCACCCGCTGCCGGCACAAATTTTCAACGAAAAACTTATGCACACGGTTATCAGCTGTTAGCTCTGGATGAAAAGCGGTTGCCAAAATATTTTTCTGCATTACCGCTACCGGGTGGTTTTTCCCACTGCTATCCACGATGGTTGCGAGTACTTCCACATCGGCCGCGACACTTTCTACCCAAGGAGCTCGAATAAATACCGCGTGAATCTTCGGATCTGTTATACCTTTAAATTGTAAATCAATTTCAAATGAATCAACTTGACGGCCAAATGCATTACGGCGAACCGTTATATCTAACCCGCCAAAACTTTCTTGATCTTTAATTCCATCTTCGATTTTGTTTGCCAGCAAAATCATTCCGGCGCAGGTTCCAAAAGTTGGCATGCCAGAGGCAATTTTTTCCCGGATTAAATCCAGCAAATCAAAACTTTTTGCAAGTTTTGAAATAGTGGTTGATTCTCCGCCAGGAATTACAAGTGCTGATACTGCAGAAATTTCTTTGGCAGTTTTTACTGCGGTTGCACTTACGCCACACTCGCCCAAAGCTTTTATGTGTTCTCGCACATCACCTTGAAGTGCAAGAACTCCAACCTGCATTCTTACCAGCCCCGCTCGGCCAATCGATGTGGTACTGGAATGTCGGCAACATTTATTCCAACCATTGCATCGCCTAAACCACGTGACACATCTGCCACAATTTTTGCATCGGTGTAATGAGTTGTGGCTTTAACACATGCTCGAGCGCGCTTTGATGGATCACCAGATTTGAAAATTCCAGAGCCGATAAATACACCATCTGCTCCAAGTTGCATCATCATCGCAGCATCAGCTGGAGTTGCGATTCCGCCTGCAGTGAAAAGCACCACCGGAAGTTTTCCAGTCTGAGCTACCTCTTTTACTAAATCGTATGGCGCGTTCATCTCTTTTGCCGCTACATAAAGTTCATCTTCACGCATTGAAGTTAGGTTGCGAATTTGTGAAGAAATTTTGCGCATATGAGTGGTGGCGTTAGAAACATCGCCAGTGCCAGCCTCACCTTTTGAACGAATCATTGCAGCGCCTTCATTTATTCGACGTAGCGCTTCTCCTAGATTTGTCGCGCCACAAACAAATGGCACGGTGAAATTCCATTTATCAATATGGTTTTCATAATCTGCCGGAGTCAAAACTTCTGATTCATCAATGTAATCAACACCAAGAGATTGCAAGACTTGTGCTTCAACAAAATGTCCAATACGCGCCTTTGCCATAACCGGAATTGAAACTGCATCTTGAATTTGTTGAATCATGTCTGGATCTGACATGCGAGCAACTCCGCCTTGCGCTCGAATATCTGCAGGAACGCGCTCTAGCGCCATAACTGCAACTGCACCGGCATCTTCGGCAATCTTTGCTTGTTCAACGTTGACCACATCCATGATCACGCCGCCTTTAAGCATTTCCGCCATTCCACGTTTAACGCGAGCGGTTCCAGTTTTGCCTTGATTCGTATTTTGAGTCATAAGAGGAGAAGTCTAACCGAATCTAAATCTCTTAGCAGTTTCAATGCCAGTCCTTGTAACTTCCTACGAAGAAGCGGTGATTAACCGCGTAAATTTCGCGAAAAGTAGTAAAGAATTAGAGCGAGTCCTCTTCAAACTGATACTTAATTGGCAATGGTGCATTGCCGGCTAAACGAAAAACTCTGATTAAAAACCGACTACGAAATTTTTGAGTCGAATTTACCGCTTCAAGATGAATTGAAATTGCTAAGCGAATCTTTTGGGTTAAATCTGATAACTCATTTAATAACTCACTTGGCAAAGTTGTTGCAGTATTTGAAATGTGTCCAAGTGCGCCAGATAAAGTTGATTCAGCCTCTGATCTTTCAGAAATTTCTGCCGCTCTCGCCGCAGTAGCGGCATCTGCAATTAAATATGCACTGGCTTGATCTAAAGAGCTGTGTCTGGCGATCTCTAATGCAATTGCCGCTCTTCGTTGAAGTAATGAATCAAGAATTGCCCAAGATGTTTCTACTCTTTGGTGCAACCGATCTAATCGACCGGCAACAAAGGATAAATACCAAATAAAAAGTAAGACCGGAACCAATATCGGTAGCCAATTAATCATCTAATTTCTCCGAACCGGTGGAAACTTTTAGTCGATTCGCTGCACTAATTTCATAAACTGATTCAATCTGTTTGGCCACATCATCCCAATCATATTTTTTGGAAGTTTCTAGGCCATTTAGAGCAAACTCATTTCTAGCATTTTCATTGCGACACATTTCGATCACAGCCTTTGCAAGTTCTGCTGGATTTTCGCTCTCAAACAAACTTCCGAGTCGGCCATTTTCCAGAACGGCAGCAAATGCCGGAATATCACTTGCCACAATAGGAGTTCCGGCAGATAAACATTCGGTCAAAATAATTCCAAATGATTCACCGTGAGTATTTGGTGCAACATAGCATGTGAGTGACTTTAGAAAACTGGCCTTTTCTTCATCGCTTATTCTTCCTAAAAATTTGATTCGCGATCGTAACGACTGATCAATTTTCTTTAGCGCATCTTCAGCATCACCCGGGCCAGCTACTAATAAATGTATATCAGGAATGAATCTGGCAACTATTGGAAGTGCTTCGATTAAAACTTCTAAGCCCTTACGCTTTTCATTAAAGCGCCCCATAAATCCGATTGTGTTGGGTTGTTTCCATTCCGGATTAGGTAAAGCGTTTATAAAAAAATTTCGTTCGATTCCATTTGGAATAACTACCGCATCGGTTTCAAAGTGATCTTTCAATGTAGTTCTTGCTAATTCACTTACTGCGATTCGAGCCGAAAGTTTTTCTACCGCCGGATCTAATACCGGACCGATTGCATAAATTGCTTTACGTTTTTTAGATGATGCGTGAAATGTTCCAACAATTGGACCATTTGCTGCCCAGCAAGCAAGTAATGAAAGTGATGGAATCGCTGGCTCATGTAAATGCAGCAAATTAAAGTCACCTTCATTTATCCATTGTCGAACACGTGCTGCAGCGATTGGACCAAATAAAACTTTGGCGACAGATCCATTAACCGGAATAGGAATCGGACGTCCCGCTGGAACCACCCAATCTTCCTGCAGATTTTCTTCATCGCTTACTGGCGCGAGAACTGAAATGCGATAACCATCTTGAATTAAATGTTCAGCTAACTGTTTGATGTGGGTTTGAACTCCGCCAGGTGTGTCCCATCCATATGGACAGACCACACCAATACGCAACTTCTCTTTTGGCTTATTCATATTTATTTGCTGGCTCAATCCAGATTCGCTGCAACATATGCCAATCAACTGGTGACTGCGCAATTCTGCGTTCAAAATTTTCTGCCATGGCTTGAGTAATTATTTTTATTGCCTCTTCTTTTTGAGCGTGTGCGCGGGCATTTGCTAATTTCTCTGGGGCGATTTCATCAAATTGCACATGTATTCCAGTTTCGGTGTATCTAACAAAAGCGGTAATGAATTTACAGTTTGTCTCAAGCCAAAGCAGCGCAGGGCCAGCCGGCATTTTTGCAGTTTTACCAAAAAACTTAACTTCGACTCCACTTTTTGATAGGTCGCGATCTGCCACAAGTGCAACTAGTTTTCCCTGTTTTAATCGTTCGGTTAATGTCGGAATTGTTTTATCTTTGTGACTTAAAATTTCCATTCCAATTTTTTGGCGATAATCTAGAAACTTCAAAAATATTTTTTCCGGTTCAAGCTTTTCAGCAACGGTGGTAAGCGGGATTCCAATTTGGCAAAAGTAAGCCCCAGCATGGTCCCAATTTCCGGCATGCGGTAATGCAACTAGACAACCTAATTTTTGATTTACCGAATCAACCAGTAGTTGTTCATTAGTGACCGTCACAGTTTCAATTATTTGCGATTTACTCCACTTATTTAAACGGAAAGTGTCACACCAATAACGCCAATACGAAATCACACCATCTTTTGTTAATTTTTCTAAATCATCAGATGAAAGATTTGGTTTGACTACAAGATAGTTATTACGAAGCCGTTGCACACCTTTGCCATTTTGTCGGTATATCAAATTACCGGTTGATTTAGCTAAGGAATATGCGACTGATTTCGGTAACGCTGAGATAAACCACCAGATAAAGCGGTAACTGAAATATTTAATCATTTAAATTATTTTTGCTGATCACTCTTAGCCACCAAGATAAATCTTTGAAAAACTGTTATAACGCTGGCAACTGTTAATAGCCAAAGGGATAGTTCAAATATTTTTTGTGCGCCAAAACTCAAGGCGGCGAAACCAATCAATACTAAAATCAATCTTTCACTTCGTTCTGCTATTCCAACTGAACATTCAATTCCATTTGCTTCTGCTCGCGCTCTTACATATGGAATCAAGAATCCTAAAAACATATTTACTATTAGCAGCCACGAAATCAAATCGTTTCGATTATTAAAGTAAACAAAGGCAAAAAACAAAATCAGATAATCGCCTACTCGATCAAGCGTTGAATCCAGCACCGCTCCCTTGCGAGAAGAGACTGATCCACTTACCCGAGCAACCGCGCCATCAAATAAATCAAACAAAGCAAAAAAAGAAATCAAAATAGCACCAGCTAAAAAATGTCCATTTGACAAAGTGAGACAGGCGCACACAGAAGAACCAATAACGCCGGAAATCGAAATTGAATTTGCCGAAATTTTTAATTTCACCAACAAATTAACAATTGGAGAAATAATTTGAGTAACTGGAGCCTTTAATCCCTTTGCTAACACGATGTACATCGTAGGCTTTTCCAATATGACTGGTCTAATTCACGTGCTTAATGGAGCAGATAAAGAAACCGATCTACCGCGATTTATTGCCAGTAATTTTGATGAGACGAAATTAGTTAAAGCTTTGTCTGAATGTGAAATGGCTAGTGCGGTCGTGATAACTCTTAGTACAAAATTAGACGTAGATAAGAATTTAATTTCAGATTGGCAAAATTTTAGAGATTTACAGATTCCTACAATTTTTGCAGTTTCTGACTTAGCAAATAATGATTTAGATTTTGATGATTTTTACCCAATTATCGGAAAAATATTGGAGCCGGTCTTAACTCCGTACTTAGTGCTTCACGCTGAGGATGGCAATGCCGCTGGTTTGATTGATCTACAGACTTTGCAAATAATTGATTATTCAAACGGAAAAATTGAATTTCGCCCCGCTGACACTGAACACCAAGAGTTGGTAAAAGATTTTCAATTTGAATTGCTTGAAGTAGCAGATCAAGAATGGAGTAGTTTCACAAATGGCACAAATTGCATTGCTATTCCGATTGATTCTAAAAATAGAATCGGATTAATGCAGATTGAGAAGTTCTTAGACCTGATTCCAAGCGTTAGCTAACTGTTCACGAGTTTCATTTAAAAGTTGCGGTAAAACTTTGGTCTTTCCAATCAACGGCATGAAATTAGCATCGCCAGCCCATCGAGGAATTAGATGTTGATGAATATGTCCGGCGACTCCTGCTCCTGACACTGCACCTTGATTGATTCCAATATTGAATCCATTAGCCCGACTGACTTTTCGTAATACCTTCATCGCTTGAGAAGTGAAATCAAACATTTCAGATTTTTCAGATGAAGTTAAATCTGTTAAATCTGCGACGTGGCGATAAGTGCAAGTTAAGACATGGCCTGCGTTATAAGGGTAAAGATTCATAACTAAATAAACCTCTTTACCGCGAGCAACAATTAAACCCTCTTCATCAGATAATTTTGGAATTCTGCAGAATGGACAACCGTCAGAATTTGCTTCATCTGCCGGCGCTGGTCGATTTTCCCCCTCTAAATAACTTAATCGATGCGGCGCCCACAACCTCTGCCATGCATCAGGCATGCCTGCGCCACCGGAAATTTTTTGATCCATTAAATTAAATCTGTTCTCTATTTTGAATAGTTTTCAAAATTTCTTCAATTGCAGCTTTAATTGGCACGCCATTTTTTTGTTCACCATTTCGATATCTAAATGAAATAGCGGCTTTATTTTTATCTTCTTCGCCAGCGATAATCATGTAAGGAATCTTTTCCATTTGCGCATTGCGCACTTTCTTTTGCATGCGATCATCTGATGCATCTAACTCTGCTCTGATTCCAACTGCCCGCATCTGTTTGACTACATCAGCTAGATATTCGTTATAAGTATCAGCCACTGGAATCGCTCTTACCTGTACTGGCGCAAGCCACGGTGGAAATGCGCCGGCATAATGTTCGGTTAATACACCGAAGAAACGTTCAATCGAACCAAATAAAGCTCTATGAATCATTACCGGTTGTTGCTTTGAACCATCTTTATCTGTGAACTCTAAATTAAATCTTGGCGGTAATTGAAAATCAACTTGAATCGTCGACATCTGCCAGGTTCTACCGATTGCATCCTTGGCTTGCACTGAAATTTTTGGTCCGTAAAAAGCCGCACCACCTGGATCTAGCACGAGTTCTAATTTTTGTTTTAATGCGGCCTTACGCAAACTTTCAGTTGCTTCATCCCAATCTTTTTCAGAACCAATTGATTTCTCTGGATTCTTAGTAGATAGCTCTAAATAAAAGTCAGTTAATCCGTAATCTCGCAGCAGATTTAAAACAAATGTCAGCAAATTATCTAATTCGTCCGCCATCTGTGCTTTTGTGCAATATATATGGGCATCATCTTGGGTGAAGCCACGCGCTCGCGTGATTCCGTGAATAACGCCAGATTTCTCGTATCTATAAACCGTGCCGAATTCAAATAACCGAAGTGGTAAATCTCGATAAGACTTTGGCGAAGATAAATAAATCAAATTATGAAACGGACAGTTCATTGGCTTCATGTAGTACTTCTGGCCTTGACGTTTAATCGTGCCATCGCTGTGTAACTCTTCATCCATCACCATTGGCGGATACATGCCATCTGCGTACCACTCAAGGTGGCCAGATTTTTCAAATAACGCAGACTTAGTTAAATGCGGCGAGTAAACAAATTGATAATTCTCAGCCTCATGACGAAGTCTTGAATAATTTTCCATTTCTCGACGCACGATTCCACCTTTGGGGTGAAACACCGCTAAACCTGAACCGATTTCTTCTGGGAAGGAAAATAAATCTAATTCGGCTCCTAGTTTTCGATGGTCACGTTTTTCTGCTTCAGCTAGCATCAATAAATAGGAATCAAGTTCTTCTGAAGTGGGCCATGCTGTTCCATAAATTCTTTGCAACATTGGATTTTTTTCACTGCCACGCCAATACGCGCCAGCTGCTCGCATTAATTTAAATGCCGGAATTGATTTTGTGGACGGTAAATGTGGCCCACGACAGAGATCGCTCCAAACTGGTTGACCATCACGCCCTAAATTGTCATAAATAGTTAACTCTGAACCACCAACTTCAACATTTGCGCCCTCATCACTTTGACTACTTTTATCTTTAATTAATTCACATTTATATGGTTCGTTTTTAAGTTCAGCGAGTGCAGATTTTTCATCGGTGACTCGACGCTTAAATCTCTGCCCCGCCTTAACAATTTTGCGCATAGCAGTTTCTAATTTTTCTAAATCATCTGGCGTGAATGGATTCTTAGGATCAAAGTCATAATAGAAACCATCTTTTATTGGTGGACCGATTCCAAGTTTGGTTTCTGGAAACACTTCTTGCACCGCCTGCGCTAATACGTGCGCAGTTGAGTGTCGCAAAACATTTAATCCATCTGCTGAACTTATTAATACACTTTCAATTTCATCGCCCTCACGCAGATCTGTCCAAAGATCGCGTAATTGGCCATTAATACGGCAAACAACTATTTGTGAATTTTCAGCAAATAAATGAGTGGGCTTTTGATCAGCATCAACTTTACGATTTGTGCCATCTACCTTGATGGAAATTTGTGCCGACATAACGCAAGGTTATCAAAATGGAATATGCGTAAGAGTATTAATTAGTAAGAAGCATTTGCCGTGTTCTGGCAACAAATTGCGAATCTGATTCAGAATAAGCAAATTGCTGGGTATCTATTGCGGAAACTAGTTGAATTAATCTGATTGAAGACAAAAGTCCGGCTGATTGAATTTTCGTCAAATTTGAATAGCTCAAATCTTGCTCTTTCACAATATTTTCTGCCACTAAAACTTCTCGCACTATGCCGGGTAAACAACCACTGTTGAGAGTCGGGGTATACCAAATTTCATCTAATTTATAAATGAAATTTGAGTAACCAGTTTCTACTACTTGTTCCTTTTCATTTAGTAATAACGAATCGGTGCAGTTTTGTTTTTGGGCGTGTCTAACTGCGGCTGCTGATTCGGCGTACGAAGTGGATTTGATACCCGACATAATTCCACTAGAAAATTTACGAAACGGATAAATCGTGAGCGTGGCTAAATCTTTGGTTAATTCAGTTTTCTCAATAGATAAATAAACTTCTCCATCTGAATAAAGATTGATTCGCATTCGGTTAAATTCAGAATTTTGTTGATGCTTTACTAATTCGTTGGCGCCGGCTCGGATACTCGTTTCATCAAAATCTAAGATTCCTAGTTTGTCTGCAGCTTTCTTCATTCGCTCTATGTGGCGATCGAAAAAGAAGATTTTGTCATTCTGCGTAAGAATTGATTCAAATACACCATCAGCACGTTGAATAGATAAGGAAGGAGATAAAAAAGGTTGATCAGTAAAAATTTTACCTTTGTACCAATATCTCATATTGCTCATTATCAAATTTTCCCGCTAGCGATAGCAATCAATTTTTTTGCCTTCAATTCAGTCTCTTGCCACTCAGACTCTGCAACACTTGCCCAAGTTATTCCAGCGCCGGTTCCAAAAGATAATTTGTTACCAATTTTATAAAAAGTACGAATGCTGACTCCAAGTTGGGCTACCTCTCCTTGAATGAATCCAAAAATCCCACAATAAAAACTTCGCGCACTCGGTTCTATCTTTGAAATTAATTTAACGGCAGAAGATTTTGGAGCGCCACTAATAGAACCTGCTGGCAAAATTTCTTTTAATATCTCACGCCACGAAATATTTTCCTTCAATTCTCCTTCAACATCAGAGACTAAATGAAATAAGCCCGGATGTTCTTCCACTGCCAACAATCTAGTAACTTCGACCGTACCGGCTTTGCAAACTCGACCAAAATCATTTCGCATTAAATCTAAAATCATTACATTTTCAGCTTTATCTTTTTCGCCAAATACCGGTTTGCTATTTGTCCCCTTGATTGGACTGCATTTAATTTTGTTGCCAACTCTGGCAATAAATAACTCTGGCGATGCACTGGCGATTTCAAGTAATTGACCGTTTACCTCTACCCGAAGAAATGCTGCCTGCGGAGCCGGATTCTTACTTTGAATTCCAGAAAATAACCCAGCTAATGAATTTGAACAATTGGTTTCAAGTACTCGACAAAGATTTACTTGGTAAACCTCGCCTTTAGAAATCTCATCTTTTACCTGCTCAACTTTTTTGCAATACTCTTGATTAGATATTGATGATTTCCAATGTGCAGAAATTGGCTGCCAATCTTCAAATGGAAATTCAGAATCGCTTACATCTTCAAATTCAATTGCCAAAAATTTTCCTTCAAAGGTAGTTGCAATTGCCCAAAACCCATCTCCCGGATTAAATTTTGAAAGATCTTTAACTATTTGTTTTACATTGCGAGCGAGTTTGCCTGACTTCCAAAAAATCGGTTCAGTTTTTAACTTATTCTGGCTATTCATTTGAACCTAAAAGATATGGGAATATGAATGATTTTGCTTGATGCGATAGATTCTCCCTCTCTCGTGAAGAACGAGTTCGCGGACGTAGCGCAGTTGGTAGCGCGGAACCTTGCCAAGGTTCAGGTCGCGGGTTCGAACCCCGTCGTCCGCTCCAGGCGATTATCTTTTTTTCCTAAATAAAATCTAGGTCGGATGGCCGAGAGGCGAGGCTCGGGACTGCAAATCCCGCTACACGGGTTCAAATCCCGTTCCGACCTCCAGAAATTTAAGC
Organism: uncultured bacterium; assembly: GCA_963977945.1. Lineage (GTDB taxonomy): Bacteria > Actinomycetota > Actinomycetes > Nanopelagicales > Nanopelagicaceae > CALMJB01. Next base: position 4 of record CAXBQO010000007.1, on the reverse strand, counting down.
TTTC
>CAXBQO010000006.1:0-23946 GCA_963977945.1 uncultured bacterium | reverse complement strand
GGCATTACGTGCTGGTGCCGAAATTGAGGATGTTGAATTTATTCAATTCCATCCAACTGTCTTATGGAGAGATGAGACAGAGAAAGGTCAGCAGCCACTTATAAGTGAAGCAGTACGCGGTGAAGGGGCCTTTTTAGTTAATGATAAAGGTGAGCGGTTCATGTTAGGAGTTCACCCGCAAGCTGATTTAGCCCCGAGAGATATAGTCGCAAAAGAAATATTTAGACAGATGAAAGAGCAGAACACTCCACATGTTTGGCTGGATGCAACTTCGATAAAAGATTTTAAAGAGAGATTTCCTACAATTTATATATCTTGCATTGAGAATGGAATCGATCCCATCTCTCAATTAATTCCAGTCTCGCCTGCATCTCATTATGCATCTGGTGGGGTAAAAGTAGATATAAATGGAAGTACTCGAATTAAGAATCTTTATGTTTGTGGAGAGACCGCATGTACTGGAGCCCATGGTGCCAATAGATTGGCATCAAATTCATTATTAGAAGGTTTAGTATTTGGCGCACGAATTGCTTCATTTATCGCAGCGAATTTACCCAATTTCTCAGAACCGGTTTTTGTTCCCGGAAAATATTTACTAGATCCCAAAATAGTTATTCCACTTCAACTGGCAATGACCGAAGGTGCTGGTGTTATGCGAAGTGAACAATCGCTAAGAAAAACATTACAAACTTTGGATCAGCTCGGAAAATTAGTTTCGACCGAGCCAAGTATTGAATCTTGGGAGGCAAGTAACTTACATTTATTGGCGACTGCAATTGTTAAAGCGGCGTTGATTCGTAAGGAATCTCGCGGTTCTCACTGGCGAAGTGATTGTCCAAACCAAGATGAAAACTGGCAATTGCATATAACCGGCAAACTTGATGAAAACGGAGAATGGCACCATCAAACTAAATCGGTATTGGTAACAGCCTCATGAGTAAATATTTAGCTGAACTTGAAAAATACAATTTATTACCTAGCGATATTTCTCGGGCAATTGCGCACGCACTAGTTGAAGATTTAGGTGGTGGCGTTGATATCACCTCTGAATCCACAATCGCTGCAGAAAATTTATCAACCGCCAACTTTGTTGCTAGGTCTAATGGAATTGTCGCTGGTCTTAATGTTGCAGCAGCGGTAATGGAAAGTTGCCAGGTAGCCGACATTCAGGTTTTGGTAACTGAAGGTGCTCAAGTAACTAAAAACCAAGCGGTGATTCAAGTTTCGGGAAACACTCGTTCAATTCTGCTGGCCGAACGCACCGCCTTAAATTTTTTAACTCACTTAAGTGGAATTGCCACACTAACAAACAAATGGGTGCAGCAAGTTATTGGCACAAAAGCAAAGATTCGCGATACTCGTAAAACAACTCCAGGTTTGCGAAATTTAGAAAAGTTTGCCGTGCGAGTTGCGGGCGGACAAAACCATCGCATGAATCTTTCAGATGAAGGCTTGATTAAAGATAATCATGTGTTCGCTGCCAAAGACATTATTAGCGCCACCACTTCATTTAAATCCCAATATCCACAAAAAACATTAGAAGTTGAGATTGATAATTTAGATCAACTAGATGCAGCCATTAATTCAAAAGCAGATGTAATAATGCTAGATAATTTTTCGATTTCTGATTGTAAATCTGCAGTGGCAAAAATTAATGGTAAAAAATTGGTAGAAGTTTCGGGTGGAATATCTCTAGAAAATGTAAAGGATTTTGCCCTTACTGGAGTTGACTACATTGCAATTGGCGCGATTACTCATTCTGCTCCGGCTTTGGATTTTGGCTTAGATTTTGTATCAAGAAAGGGCAAATAATGTTGCTAGCAATCGATGTTGGAAACACAAATACAGTTCTTGGGATATTTGATGGCGAAAAATTACTCGCATCTTGGCGTATGAAAAGTGATGCCCGGGACACTTCAGATGAGTTATGGGTGCAATATCAATCATTAGTTTCAGATTACGATTTTGATTCGGTAGCAATATGTTCCACAGTTCCTGCAATTTTGCGGGAAATCAGGCAGATGGTTAATAAAAATTTGGCGGATAAAAAAGTAACCATTGTTGAACCTGGAATTAAAACCGGCGTACCACTACTTGTAGATAATCCACGAGAAATTGGCGCTGATCGAATTGTTAATACATTAGCCGCTCATGAATTATTTGGCGGTCCAGCAATAGTTGTTGATTTTGGAACTTCAACAAATTTAGATGTGGTTTCACCAAATGGTGAGTTTTTAGGTGGCGCACTCGCTCCAGGAATTGAAATTTCGGTTGAGGCATTAGCAAATCGCGCCGCGCAATTACGTAAGGTGGAATTAATTAAGCCAAAAAATTCAATTGGCAAAAATACGGTAGAAGCTTTGCAATCTGGAACTATCTTTGGTTTTGCTGGCATGGTGGATGGATTAGTAAAACGAATATCGCAGCAACTTCTTGAGAGTTATCCAAAAGAGCGGCAGATTTGTGTCATCGCGACCGGCGGATTAGCGCCGTTGGTAGTTGGCATTAGTGAAACTATCGATGAGCATGAGCCAGATCTGACTTTAATCGGATTGCGTTTGATCCACGAACGCAATCTCGCAGGATAGACTTTTAGATTATGAGCGATTTGACCGAAGATTCAACGACTTCAGAATCTTTACCGGAACAAATTCGAATCCGCTTAGAAAAACGGGCAAATTTAATTCAAAAAGGTGGATCGCCCTATCCCGTTTCTGTTCCACGCACGATAACTTTAAAAGAACTTAGAGAAAAATACTCCGGGTTAGAAATTGATGTAAAGACTGGCAAAGTTGAAAGTGTTACCGGCCGAGTTATTTTTAAACGAGATACTGGCAAATTATGTTTTGCAAATTTACGGGAAGGTGACGGAAGTGCGCTGCAGGCAATGTTTTCGCAAGATAAAGTCGGTGAAGAGTTATTAAATCGATGGAAAAGCGAGATTGATTTAGGGGATCTAGTAAGTGTTACCGGTGAAATTATTACCTCAAAACGCGGCGAACTCTCGGTACTTGCTGACAAATTCGAAATTGCAGCTAAAGCAATTAGACCTCTTCCAGTTGAACATAAAGAATTGTCTGAAGAAAGTCGTGTTCGACTTCGTTATGTCGATTTAATTGTTCGTCCGCAAGCTAGAGAAATAGCCAGATTAAGACCCCAAGTTCTTAAATCTTTACGCGATACATTCCACAAGCGAGCATTCGTTGAGGTTGAAACCCCGATGTTGCAAGTGATGCATGGTGGCGCAACTGCTAGACCATTTAAGACTCATAGCAATGCATATGACATGGATCTTTTCTTGCGCATTGCCCCAGAACTTTATTTAAAACGTTGTGTTGTTGGTGGAATTGAGAAAGTTTTTGAGATTAATCGTAATTTTCGAAATGAAGGTGCAGACTCAAGTCATTCACCAGAGTTTGTAATGATTGAATCTTATGAAGCATATGGTGACTGGAATTCAATGGCGAAACTAACCAAAGAGTTAGTACAACAGGCGGCAATTGATGTATTTGGATCAACCAAAGTAAAACATGCCGATGAAAAAATTGTTGATTTAGGTGGCGAATGGGATGAAGTGGATTTATTTCCGATAACTTCGAAAGCAATTGGCGAGAACATCACCGCTGAAACTTCTATGTCAAAACTACAAGAGATTGCTAAGAAATTGGGAATAAAGATTGATCCCAAGTGGGTGGCAGGAAAGTTAGTAGAAGAGATATTTGAACATGCGGCGCTACCAAAATTAACTAAACCAACTTTTGTAAAAGGTTATCCAATCGATACTTCACCCTTAGTAAGACAACATCGCAGCCAATCAGGAGTGGCTGAAAAATGGGATCTTTATGTTCAGGGCTTTGAATTAGCAACTGGATATTCAGAGTTAGTAGATCCAGTTGTGCAACGGGAACGTTTAGTTGAGCAGGCAAAACTTGGTGCAAAAGGTGATTTAGAAGCAATGCAACTAGATGAAGATTTCTTACGGGCAATGGAACACGGAATGCCACCTACTGGTGGAATGGGAATGGGATTAGATCGATTATTGATGGCATTAACCGGGCTAGGAATTCGCGAAACAATTCTTTTCCCCTTGGTAAAACCTTTAGCCGAAGATTAATAAATGAGTGATCAAGTAATTATTCGTAACGCTACAACGCAAGATGTTAAATCCATCAGATCTATTGTTGATCACTACGCATTACAACGAAGATTGTTGTCGAAAGAAACAGTAACTCTTTACGAAGCGGTACAAGAGTTCGTTGTCGCGCAAGTTAATGGCAAAGTTGTTGGTTGCGGAGCACTTCACATTCTTTGGGAGGATTTAGCAGAGGTTCGTACTGTTGCGGTAATGGAAGAGTTTCACGGCAAAGGCATCGGACACAAAATACTTTCGGAAATTATTGATCGCGCAAATAAATTGGGAGTGAAGAAAATTTTTTGTCTCACATTTGAAACTGAATTTTTTGGTCAACATGGTTTTAATGAAATCAAAGGTTCACCAGTAGAGCCAGATGTTTATGCGCAGTTATTGCGTTCGTATGATGAAGGAATTGCAGAGTTTTTAGATTTAGAAAGTGTTAAACCAAATACATTGGGTAACACTCGAATGTTAAAAATCTTATAAATCACATAATTCTCAGAAACACCCCACATCTAGTTGTTTTGAAGGTATCTGCGCCCAACTAATGGAACAAACCTGTGGATTTCTTAAAGAAAGTTGCGAAATTTGGGAATTGTGGGGCAGGGAGGTGGGTTATAGGCTTTAAACCCATTAAATAGTTAACCAAAGGAAAGCCACTCCCATGTTTGAGAGATTTACCGATCGCGCCCGACGAGTTGTCGTGTTGGCACAAGAAGAGGCGCGCATGCTCAATCACAATTACATCGGCACCGAGCACATTCTTTTAGGCCTTATTCATGAAGGCGAAGGCGTGGCAGCTAAGGGGTTAGAGGCTCTTGGAATTTCATTAGAGGCGGTTCGTTCTCAAGTTGAAGAAATTATTGGACAAGGACAACAAGCACCTTCAGGTCATATTCCATTTACGCCACGTGCTAAAAAAGTTTTAGAGTTATCACTTCGCGAAGCATTGCAATTAGGACACAATTACATCGGCACCGAACATATTCTTTTAGGATTAATTCGCGAAGGTGAAGGTGTAGCTGCGCAAGTTCTTGTAAAACTTGGCGCTGATTTAAATCGTGTTCGCCAACAAGTTATTCAATTGCTTTCAGGTTATCAAGGAAAAGAAGCCGTTACAGCCGGTGGGCCAGCTGAAGGTCAACCTTCAACCTCATTAGTTTTAGATCAGTTTGGTCGTAATTTAACTTCTGCAGCCCGTGAGGGAAAACTAGATCCGGTAATAGGACGCGAAAAAGAAATCGAACGAGTAATGCAAGTGTTATCACGTAGAACAAAAAATAATCCGGTTTTAATTGGTGAACCTGGAGTTGGTAAAACCGCGGTAGTTGAAGGTTTAGCTCAAGCAGTTGTTAAAGGCACCGTTCCTGAAACTTTAAAAGATAAACAAATTTATTCTTTAGATTTAGGCGCATTGGTTGCCGGTTCTCGTTATCGCGGCGACTTTGAAGAGCGTTTAAAGAAAGTGTTAAAAGAGATTCGTACTCGTGGCGACATTGTGTTGTTTATCGATGAGATTCATACATTAGTTGGCGCCGGCGCTGCCGAAGGTGCAATTGATGCAGCATCAATTTTGAAACCGATGTTGGCGCGTGGTGAATTACAAACAATCGGTGCAACAACTCTTGATGAGTATCGTAAACATGTTGAGAAAGATGCTGCATTAGAGCGTCGCTTCCAACCAATTCAAGTTTCCGAACCATCAGTTGCTCACACCATCGAAATTCTTAAGGGATTACGGGATCGCTACGAAACTCATCACAAAGTTTCAATTTCAGATGGCGCCTTAGTTTCAGCGGCAACTTTGGCCGATAGATATGTTTCAGATCGTCATCTACCAGATAAAGCGATTGATTTAATTGATGAGGCTGGCTCGCGCTTAAGAATTCGCAGAATGACTGTGCCACCTGAAATTAGAGAGTATGACGAAAAAATTGCCAATGCTCGCCGTGAAAAAGAGTCGGCTATCGATGCACAAGATTTTGAAAAAGCCGCTTCGCTGCGCGATAAAGAGAAAGCATTAATTCAAGAGAAGGCTGACAAAGAAAAGAATTGGAAAGCGGGCGATCTTGATGTGGTGGCTGAAGTTGATGAGGAATTAATTGCCGAAGTATTAGCAAACTCCACTGGAATTCCAGTTTATAAATTAACTGAAGCTGAAACTGCTCGACTTTTGAAAATGGAAGAAGAGTTACATCGTCGTGTGATTGGACAAGATCAAGCGATTAAAGCTTTAGCGCAAGCTATTCGTCGTACTCGTGCTGGTCTGAAAGATCCACGCAGACCTGGCGGTTCATTTATATTTGCCGGCCCTTCAGGTGTTGGTAAAACTGAACTTTCTCGCACATTAGCCAATTTCTTATTTGGTGATGATGATGCGTTGATTCAACTAGATATGTCTGAGTACTCCGAGAAGCACACCGCTTCTAGATTATTTGGTGCGCCTCCTGGTTATGTTGGTTATGACGAAGGTGGTCAATTAACTGAAAAAGTTCGTCGCCGTCCATTCTCAGTGGTTTTATTTGATGAAATTGAAAAAGCTCACCCAGATATTTTCAATTCACTATTACAAGTTCTTGAAGATGGTCGTTTAACTGATGCGCAAGGCCGGGTGGTTGATTTTAAGAACACCGTAATAATTATGACTACAAACTTAGGAACTCGAGATATTTCAAAGAGTTTATCTCTCGGGTTTGCTAACGCTTCAGATACAGCTGGAAATTACGAGCGCATGAAAGCAAAAGTTCAAGATGAATTAAAAACACACTTCCGACCAGAATTTTTAAATCGTATTGATGATGTAATCGTCTTCCACCAGTTATCAGAAGATGAAATCATCAAGATTGTAGATTTGATGGTGGCTTCACTCGATGAGCGTTTGAAAGCAAAAGATATGGGTGTGGAATTAACGCCAGCCGCGAAGGCGCTTTTGGCAAAACGTGGTTATGACCCAGTTCTTGGTGCAAGACCTTTACGTCGCACAATTCAACGTGAAATTGAAGATGCACTATCGGAGAAAATATTGTTTGGTGAAATCAAAGCCGGCGAAATTATTTTGGTAGATGTATCAAGTAAAGCTGATGATGCAACATTTAAATTTAAAGGAACCGCGAAAGCGATTTTGCCAGAAACTCCTGGCGATCTAGCAGCAACTGCTAATTAACAGTACTAGCAGGGTGCATTACAAATAGTGGTAGCAGTTTTTTCCCGGTAAAAAACTTTAATTTATTCTTAGTTTTAACTCTCTCTTCACAAAATAAAACTAATTGTTCATAGGCAGTTTCACTCATCATTTCAATTAATTCTGCTTTGCAAGATATGTAGACCGGCTGACTTGCCACGTGTGCCTCACTATTTGAAGTGCAGTACCAAGAGAATTCTTCACCACCTGCGCCCCAGGCAGATCGAGAAAATTCACTTATGACGACTACATCTTTAATTACGCCATTTTCCTTTCGGCTTTCAAAAGTTCGTCTTATTGGCAGTTGCCAACAAACATTGGGTTTAGTTTCGATAGAAGTTGTGCCTTGTTCTTGGTTTAAATAATGAAACGCACATCCAGCCCCAGTGGAAAAATCTGGAGAGTTTAAAAATATACATTTACCGGCGATCTTTTTAGTTTTTCGTTCTTCATCTAATCCAATTTCACTTACATCTAGTTGACCATTGATTCTGGCGAGTGCAAAGTTTTGCCAAAGATTTGGTGTGAGATTTTGCGCCGCCTTTTTGACTCGTTTTTCATCCTGTGAATCTGTGTAATAAGCCCCATCAGAACAACAACCTTCGTACTCGTTATTTTTATCGATACCTTTGCAACCAGCACCATAAATACATTGCCAATTTGATGTTAACCAAGTTAAATCACATTTATAAATGATTTTACTTTTAGTATCGGTGAACTCGACCCATTCGCGGGGAAACGGATCTCGAATTTCAGGCATAGTGAATTAAGAATAATTGAGTAGGCTTGAAATATGAATTTGGATTCAAACCTGAAAATCTCGGTAATTGGCGTCGGGATTATGGGCGAGACAATTTTAAAATGTTTATTAGATAGTGGTGTTTCAAAGTCCCAACTTTCTTTTTATGAAAAAAATAGTGAGCGTGCGGCGACCATCAAAAGCACATATGCCATTGAAGAGAAAAAATTATCAATTATTGGCAGTGAATCTGCAGTTATTTTTATTGCGGTTAAGCCGCAAGATGTTGAGCATCTTTTAAAAGAAATATCAGCTGATTTAGCTGCTACCGCGGTATTAATTTCAATTGCTGCTGGAAAAACTACGAGATTTATTGAATCAAATACGGTAAATGCAAATCCAGTTATTCGAGTTATGCCAAATACACCAGCTATTTTTGGTTTTGGAGCTGCTGCAATTTGTAAAGGTATAAATGCAACCCAAAAAGATTTAGAAATTGCTAAGGAGTTGCTCGCTAAAACTGGCTTGCTGATAGAGGTTGATGAGTCGCAAATGGATGCAGTGACCGCCTTAAGTGGTTCTGGTCCGGCATATTTTTTCCTGTTGGTTGAATCAATGATTAAAGCCGGCATTAAATTAGGTCTAACCGAGGATCAAGCAAAACAATTAACAAACCAAACCATTTTAGGTGCAGCAAAAATGCTGAGTGAAAGTGGTTTTGATGCTCAAACCTTGCGCGCAAATGTTACGAGTCCAAATGGCACAACGGCTGCTGCGATAAAGATTTTTCAAGACTCTGGCTTTGAAAAACTAGTCGAGGAGGCGATGCGCGCAGCTAAACACCGAGCTTCGGAGTTGGCTTGAAAAAATTTTTAATTTTTTTAGCGATAAGTTTCAACAGTTTTCCAAGTGCAGTCGCTGCGCCGACTGTGGTGCAATTGAAAAGCAATTTTCAGCTGCAACTTACAGGCGGGGAACAAGTTTCCGCAATGATTTTTGATGCCGGTAATATTTTGATTACTGGCACAACTGATACTCGCACTAGTGCATTGGTTACTGGTGAACTGCAAGGAAATAGCGATGGTTTTCTCACTTCGCTAACTGGTTCTGGGCAAATACAGTGGAGTACGCGTCTTGGTAACACTGCAGATGAAATGGTTACCGCAATTGCGCAAGATAGTGATGGTACGTATTGGGTTTTAGGTGCTGCCAGTACATTAACTTCGAAAACAGGTAGCACGAATACGCCAAGTAGTGCGGTTCTAAATCCAGACAATGTAGTAGTTGATAGATCTGCAGTGAGTAATTCCGCTTTTAATAAAGTAAAAATCTGGCAAATCAGCAAGTCTGGAAGCATATTAAACAGTTTTGAATCTACTCAGATTCCTTTAATTGAGCCGAAACAAATACTTATTGATGCTGCAAATTTAATAGTTGTGGGTAATTTGTATAGTCAAAATCAATCACAAGGTTTTATTTTAAATTGTACAAAAACTGGAGTATTTCAACCTATTACAAAGTATGGATTAAAAAATACTAAATTTAATGCTGGCAATTTTGATGGTCAGGGCAATTTATTAATTGTAGGAAGTAGTGGTGAAACTATAGGTAAAAGTAAAAATGTATCTACAGCAGATGCAGTTGCGATTCGCATCAGCAATGTGAATTCATCACCCACAATTGCAAGGGCGTCACTAAAAAATACCACGCGATCTTGGTCAAATCTCAGTTCCAATTTATATATAAGTGGATGGGTTAATTACTCTGCTAAATCTAAAATCAAATCTGAGTTTGCAATTACAAAATTTTCAACATTTGGAAAACCAATATGGAGTAATAGATTTGCAGCACTTAAAACCGGCACTTCGCAAAGTATTGGAAACTCTTTTTGGGCTGCATTTTCGCCAACTTCAAATTTGAGTGTAGTTAAAGGTTGGCAAACTAAAGGCTCACCGGGTGCGGTATTAAAATTTGATGCAAAGGGAAAAGTTATTTCAGCCTTTCAAGTCGCAGGTAATCCAACATTGAGTACAGCAAATGAATCTAATGGATTAATTTTGTTAACTGAAGCGGGCAATTCCCTCAATTTCTACAACTTAAAATAGTAAACTTCAAATAGTTTCAAACAGAATAGGAGAAGCAATGGGCTCAGTCATTAAGAAGCGTCGCAAGCGCATGGCTAAGAAAAAGCACAAAAAGCTTTTGAAGCGCACCCGTATTCAACGCCGCCAGGCTAAGTAGTAAAAGTAAATAATTTAAATAAGTTAGGGCTTAAATATTTTTAATTGACCAGATGCGCCAATCACGGCGTATCTGGTCTTTCCAATTGTTAACCAATCAGTCCGAGAGTTGTCGGTAATTGTTTGGTCGGTGACAAGTTTTATTACCTGATCAAATTTATTTAACATGCATAATCTCTTTTGACAGCCAAATAACAGCGAAGTGTTATCTATCGCAATTGGTGAGGCGGGGGCGCCAGCAAAATTTGGCATTTTGGCAGGATCAAAACTTGCCGAAACATTTGTTCCCTCTTTTAAGGCGCGAAATCTAATTCCATTTGGATTTGGCAGTGAAATTCCAGTTGCGGTAAACCAACCAGCATTTACTCCTTTTGTAGTTATGTTTGCAGCTACATCAAAACCAGTAACTTGAATGCCGTTATCTGGTGTATCGATAGTGGTGTACACCCAATCTTCTGGATAAATCGTGTTGCGAGTTGCCACTCTCATCTCACCACGGGTTGGATTTCGATCTCGATCAATATTTAAAACTGAGTCATAAACCAAAGTAACTGTGCGACCATTTGTTAACACCTTCATATGAAAAGCGGTATCGCCTAAAGTGCGATCATTTGTATCTTTATCGCCATCAACTATTTCATATCGCCAATTTTTACCATCTCTGACCGCGCCCAAAACTATTCCTTGAGTTTCATCTCGATAAAAAATTTGTAATCCATTTGCGGAATATGAACATCCACTTGAAACACTTACATCGGCATTTGATCTAGTTCTGATTGGATCTTTGTAATCATTTAGCGTTGCGCCATCTCCGTCTACAACTGAGTAACTCCAAGTTTTACCGTTGTATTCAGCAAGTCGAAGGTCTTTATTTGTTAAGTCGGCATAAGTTAGAAATAACAGATTTGTTTTTCCAGAAGTACCAGTACAAATTGCCACATTTCCAGAAACATCATTTGTAGTTCTTCCTTTATCACTGGCATTTCCATCGACAGTTGTAATGACCCATTTCTTGCCGTTCCACGTAGCTAATTTCAAATCACCATTTTTGCTATCGCTGTAAGCAATGATTGGTTGACCTGCGAAGGTTGCAGTAGCAAGATATTTAGCATCGGCTGCTGGATCAACCACAGTTTCACGCCACAGCGCCATCGGTGTAATTGAATTAGTGGTGGTCGAAGGTGAAACCCCAAGGTCATTAACTGCAGCAATTGAAAAACTGTATTTAGTACCATTTTTAAGATTTGGAATAACTGCGGGGCTTTCCTTGATATTAGTAGTTTCGTTAGTTACTAAATTTTTTACAACATAACCAGAAATATTTGCACCACGTGCATTAACTGGCGGTAGGAATTCAATAATTGCAGCCGAATCTGCGGTGATTGCTTTAACATTTTGTGGAACTTGAGGCACCGCAACAGTTACGCCAGCTGGAGGTTTAAGTCGCATGTCATCAAACATGCCAATCAATATTGAACCTGGCTCATGAAAAACTTCGCCGAAATCTAGATTTGGCGTCATAGTTGCATTGGCACCACTTGCTGAAAAAGTTTTTTCATCTAAGTGACTTATTGATGAGCCACCTTCATATGGGTTTGGCGTGTATAGCAATGGCCTGGTTCCATTATTTGCCTTAGTTCCATTGTCACCTGCCCAAACAAGTTTTGAGGTGAGGGCAATTCCTAATTCTCTAGATGGGCTGGGAAGATCTGCCAATCTTCTGCCATCTGCTAACTGCGCATATGCATCAAATGGAGTTGGTTGATCAATACGGCCAAATCCAAAAAATGGATCGTAAACATTATTTGAAACAAAACCGAGTCCGTGTGCCATCTCGTGCAAAATTACCGACATTAAATCGTAAAGAGTTCTTGGACAATTTCCATCTGTTCCTAAATACCAAGGAGCATTGCTGGTAACTCTGATATCCATTTCATTTGTTTTTGGATCTAAATCTTTTCCAGCTAAGGCATTTGCCAAGGCAGAAGGGTAAAAAAGATTACGATCTGGAGCACCGGGGAAATTTGCAAAATTATTTTTTGGAGTAGCGGCGGCCAAAACTCCAACACCACTGGCTTTACCCCATGCAACTGAAACATTTATTGGCACAGATGACACAAAGTTTGCAGCCCAAACATCAATAGCAGCCTGAATTGCAACCTTGGCATCGTTAGGAACTTGGTCGTAAGTAACAACAAAACTACTTTTTTGTTCTAAATTAAAAAAATTTGATTGTGTCGAACCGGTTAATTTTTGTGCAGGATTTTTGTTTTCAACACTGGAATTACCAGTTCCAATTGTGTAACCCCATGCAGCGGGAGAGACTTTTAACTCTGGTGTTAAAGCGCTTGCTTTAAACGGAGCGACTAAAGTTAAAATTAATGAAAATACAACAATTAATAATGGGGATTTTGCTCTTCGCACGGCGCAAACGCTAGCAGTCTGAGATGATTTGATGACAATGAATGAAGAATTATCAGCAATAATTAAGGAAAAATATTTAAGAGTAAGCAGGGAACATCCATCGGCGGAAATTATCGATGGTAAAGCACCCAAGCCAGATTTAAATCAAGCGAGAACTGAATTAGCAAAAGTCATAGGAAAATTTGCCGAACAATTTTTAGCCAAAAAATATGGTCCGTTAATCGGCACAGTTGCAGAATCTACTGTCGCAACATATCTACAAAAATTTGAAGAAAATGTGGCAAAAGCAAAAGGTGATGTCACTTTGATGGTGCAAGAACTAGTTGATCGATTAATGACAAATGGACGATTGCGAAAATGAGACAACGACAGGTTTTGGTTTATTCCAGATCTGGTTGCCACCTATGTGAAAAAGCAATTGAAAAACTAGAAGAATTTCGAAAAATTCATAATTTTGAATTAAAAACTATAGATATAGATTCTGATGCGGATTTAATAGCAAAATACTCTGAGCAGGTTCCTGTTATTTTTATCGATGGAAATATCCACGATTTTTTTAAAGTAGATGAAGCCAGATTTTTAAAGGAGTTTGGCGCTATTTCTTAGAAATTTCATCGGCATCAATTATTTGATACGCATAACCTTGTTCGGCTAAGAAACGTTGGCGATTTTGTGCAAAATCTTGATCAATAGTGTCACGGGCAACCAATGTATAAAACCTGGCGCTGCGACCATCAGATTTTGGTCTTAAAACTCTTCCCAATCTTTGCGCCTCTTCTTGCCTTGAACCAAATGTGCCAGAAACTTGAATGGCGATAGTTGCATCTGGCAAATCAATGGAAAAGTTTGCAACTTTGGAAACTATTAAACATTTAATCTCGCCAGTTCTAAATTGGTTGTAGAGAACTTCTCTTTCTTTAATTGGAGTATCACCTTTAATTACTGGAACTTTTAGTTGCTCAGCGAGCGCATCTAATTGATCAATATATTGACCAATTACCAGAACTTGATCATTGGAATGTTTGCGAGCTAAATCAATTGCAACTTGATTTTTGGTTTGAGTGGTGCAGCAGGTTCGATATTTGTGTTCTAAATCAGCGGTGGCGTAATTTAAACGTTCTGCTTCAGTCAGATTAACTCTGACTTCAATGCAATCTGCTGGCGCGATGTAGCCCTGCGCTTCAATCTCTTTCCAAGGTACATCAAAACGTTTTGGACCGATTAATGAAAAGACTTCTCCTTCTAATCCATCTTCTCTAATTAATGTTGCGGTTAAACCAAGTCTGCGACGCGATTGAATGTCGGCGGTAAATCTAAATATTGGTGCTGGCAGTAAATGCACCTCGTCATAAACAATCAAACCCCAATCGATTGCATCAAATAGTTCTAAATGAGCGTAGACACCTTTGCGTTTGGTAGTTAGCACTTGATAGGTGGCAATTGTTATTGGCCGGATTTCTTTTTTACTTCCAGAATACTCACCAATTTCATCTTCATGCAGATTGGTTCGTTTAATTAATTCATCGCGCCATTGTCTGGCGGCGACGGTATTAGTTACCAAAATTAAAGTGGTGGCTTTTGCATGTGCCATCGCAGCAATTGCCACAATTGTTTTTCCAGCGCCACATGGCAAAACAACTACTCCTGATCCACCGTGCCAAAATCCTTCCGCAGCTAACTCTTGATATTTTCTAGGCTTCCAACCCTCTAACTTAAGAGAAATTTCATGTTTCTCGCCATCAACGTAACCTGCAAAATCTTCAGCCGGCCAACCCATTTTTAATAATGCTTGTTTGAGAAAACCTCTTTGCCCCGGATGAACCACAATAGTTTCATCATCTAATTGCATGCCCAGCATCGGAGCTACTTTTTTCCCGCGAGTTATTTCTTTTAAAACCGCTGCATCATTTGAAACCAAAATCAATCCATGTACTGGATGGGATTCAAGTCGCAATCTGCCGTAACGAGACATGATCTCGGCAATATCTATAAGTAAAGAATGTGGCACGGCGTAACGAGAGTATTTAAGTAATGTATCTATAACTTGTTCAGCATCATGCCCAGCTGCGCGTGCATTCCATAGCCCAAGAGAAGTAAGTCGATATGTGTGAATATGTTCTGGAGATTTTTCTAATTCAGCAAATGGTGCGATAGCCCGGCGACATTCGTCGGACAATAAATGATCGGTATCTAAAAGAAGTGTTTTATCACTTTGAACGATTAATGGACCATCGCTCATTTTGAATTCACTTGCATAACTCTTGGATTAATAATTTTGCCATTTCGATTTGAGATTCGATTTTAGATTTTAAAATATGTTCAGTTTTTGCATGTGCGCCGTGACCGACAGCTCCGAGTCCATCAAGTACTTGCGCGCCGGCAGCTGCAGCCAAATTTCCATCACTAGCGCCGCCAACTGCCGCAGATAAAACTTCGGATTTTCCGACAGATTTTAATTTGTTATTTAATATTTGAAAAAGTTGTTTTGAATTCTGCTCTTCTAAGGGTGGTCTATTTATTGCGCCGGAAACTTCAACTTTTGCAGAACTGCTTTGCAATTTTCTAATTTCTGAGTCAATTCGTTGAAGTTGTTTCATCTCAAAAGATCTACAGTCAATATCTAGAGTGGCAACTTCTGGCACGGTGTTAGTAGTAGTTCCAGATTGCAGCACAGTTGGCACAACAGTTGTGCCAGATTTGCTATCTGCCAATTGAATTATTTGATTTATTAACTTTGAGATTTCAACTGTGGCATTAATTCCATTTTCAGGTTCTAGCCCTGCGTGGGCAGCTTTTCCAATCACTTTAATCTTGTACATCGAAGTACCTTTGCGAGCGGTTTTTACCTGACCATCTTGATATGAAGCCTCAAATACCAATACATATTTGGCGACTTTAGAAATTTCGGCAATTAATTTTTTAGAAGTTTCTGATCCGGTTTCTTCATCTGAAGTTGCGATGAGCGCTACCTTTTGGGTTAAATCTTTAATTTCTTTGCTGTTTGCCAATGCATAAACTGCTTGAAGAAATCCAGCCTTCATATCGTAAATTCCGGGGCCAAAGATTTGATCACCAGATTCCTGCCATACCGGTTTAAAACTTCCGATTGGCCAAACTGTGTCCAGATGGCAAAGCAGCACCGTAGTTGGTTGTTTAGCGCCCCACCAAAGCACTGGCCGTCCTTCAACACTTTTAATTTCCGGCAAAACTTGCGTTCTATTTTCAACAATTTTTGCAGCAGTTTCGATAACTTTTTGGCAAGCAACTAAATCATCTGTTGGTGATTCGCATTCAACTAAATTTTTTAAATCTGTTAAAAAATTATTTAACATAGTCGTATTCTGCCTTAATGCACTACTTCGGCGGGGGATACGCCAACTATGCGAGATATTTTGAATTGAATTGGTTGTTCGGTGGAGTGATCTACCGCAAGAAGTGTTCCAAGTGCGATGTTTTTAGGATCAATCATTTTTGTAACTAAACCGCCGTTTGTATCAGCGTAGCTAATTATTAATGTGGAATTATTTTGAATATGTTGTTGCAGTATCGATAGCGTTTCATTTGCACTTGTGCTTGGAGCAGGAGTAATTGATTTTTTACTTCGTTCGCCGGTGCGAATTGATTTAATAGCGGTGTTAATTACAGTTTGATTTGGTGAATTGAACTCGGAGATAGCTTTTGGCGGTCTTGGTCGAGATTTTGCTCTTAAAGTTTTTGGTTCATTAAGGATTACGCCGCTGGAATTCTCGCTCGCAGGTAAATACCCAAATTCTCGTAATTCATTTAATAAATCGATAGTTTCATAATCACTTACTAAAACTTGCGGGGCGATTTTTCGCAATCGTAAATGCTCGCACCTGTTGTCGTGCAATATCTGTTGAATCAGACTCTCGTCTTCGCAGCGTAGATATGAATGAGTTGACCCAATTCTTAAACGACCATGACGTTTGGATACATCGTTAATTAAATACTCAAGTGGTTGTGGCACCGCAGTCTTAGAGTGCTTTTTTAGAAAATCAAGGATTGCGCTGCCAGTTTGACCATGGTCGAGTCCACGACGAATTGAACTTTCTGAAAATTTAAAAACTGTAGCTGCGCCTTTACTGGCGATATCTGCAATCTGTCCGATTTTTGCACTTAGTTCAGGTAAGAGTGGTCCAGGAGCTACGGCGGTGTTATCTGCTTGTATTAGAAAATGATCAACTGGTTTTGGAAGCGCGCTAAGAACTTGTAGATCATCACTTCTTGCGAAAAAGTTTTTACCAAAAGTTGATATTTGGTTTTGACCAGTTATTCCTAACCATTCCAGCTCTCTGATAATGGCTGACAGAATATTTTTGTTTGCTCGTTTTGGAATATGCCATTCAATATTTTGGGCAAGTGAATTATCGGTAATATTAAATGGTTTTTCATTTTGTAAAATTTTTGCCAAGATTTTTTTGATTGGTACTACTCCAGGATGTTCTAAATCAGAACCTAGTGGTACAAGTTTTTTATCTTCTTGATTTTGAACCCAATTTAAGTTTCTGGCACTCTCTATCCAAGTCGAAACTAAGGCATACCATTTATCTTCATCATTTTTTGTTAGCCATAAATCAAAAGCACTTGTTGGCAAAATCTTTTCATCCACATCTACAACAACTAAGCCTGCTAAATAACTGATTTCGCAAACAAAAGCAGCAATTTCCTCGCTCTCGCCAATATGTTCGCTAATTCGTTTCAAATCTCGTATACCGATTCCACCAGTTCGTAATGCGGTCGCTGGTTGATCTGATAGATGATGAAGAAGTTCTTCCACCCAGCGCAGTACAGTTGAAATATTGGCAATCGCAGATTGATCAATAATTTTCTGAGCCACCGCGGTTTTACAATTAATTTCAGTTGGAATCTTTTCTAGTGACCGATGTGCCTTACCGCCACGCAGTTTTAATCCAATTTCTCTCGGAAGAGCAACAGTTTTTTCACCGGTCTTGATTAAATAATTATTTTCTAATAACCAAGAAAGCGGTTTGGATACCTTTGAAATATCGGAGATTGAACCACGTGGTGAGTTCCAAGTTAGTTTTTCAAGAATTTCTTTAGTGCCGGCAGGTGCTTCATTTAAATCTGGCAATTTGCGCAGCAATTTATCGTCTAACAGAGATGGTCCAAGGTTTGCCGGCTCTGGTCCGAGTAATTGCCTCAAATTTGTTGGAATTCGAAAGGAATTTCCCTCTTTATAAAGTAAACCAATTTGCCAAAGACTTTCTAACTCTTGCTTAGCCAATGAATCTGTAATTTCAACTAACTCACTAGATTTAAATGGTTCAGTAAGTACTGCTGCCGCTTCTAAGATTTGAATTTGCCACTTATTTAATTCATCAACTGCGCGTAATAGTGAGGGCATAGAACTTGCTCGGGCGGCCAAACTCGCAAAATCATTTGGTACCGGATAGATCAAATCTGCGCGGGCAGCAATTAGTTTTTGTAAATCTTCATCAGATCTTGAGCGTAATTCTTCAGCAAAGGTAATCGCAGACATAACCGGCCAACATTACCTTAGAGTGAATAAGAGTTAAAGTAATAAAAGTATTTATCTAATCTTTTCGCTTAATCCATCTTCTCGGTGAAATTAAAACTCCAACCGCAACAATGCGACCGATTAATGGTCCAAATATTTTTCTACTTCTTCTAGCTTTACGGAAGTCATAAACTGGCCAGTTTTCTCTAAATGCTTTTACTTTCAATAAGGCATCGGGATTAATCACTCGTGGCTTACCTACAGTTTCAAGTAATGGAATGTCATGATGACTATCTGAATAGGCGTAACTATTTTCTAGATCGTATTTTTGACTTACCGAAAGTTCTTTTACGGCAGCAGATTTTGCGGCGCCGTGCAAAATATCGCCAATGACTTTGCCGGTATAGATACCATCAATTTTTTCAGCCTTTGTACCTAATGCTCCGGTCAAACCTAATTTTTTAGCAATAAGTTGTGCCATATCTAATGGTGTTGCGGTTACTAACCAAACGGGTTCACCTTTATCTAGATGTTCATGAGCAATCGAAACTGTGCCTTGCCAAATCTTGGGTGAGACATGTTCTTCATAAATTTCATTTCCGATTTCTTCAATTTCAGAAACTTTATGACCTTTAATGAATGCACAAGCGGCATCCTTGAATCTTTCAATCTCATTTCGATTTTCTTTTCCAGTAAGGCGAAAACGAAGATTTGCAAGCACAAATGCGGAGATATCTTTTCTGGAAAAAAAACCACGTTGATACATTCCGCGGCCTAAGAAAAATAAAGTTGAACCTTTTAATAAGGTGTTATCAACATCAAAAAACGCTGCATTCTGTGAGCGCTCTAACATGACTTAACCCTACTGAGTGTTTGCTTAGATGCGAGTTGAAGTGATTTAAATTCTTCAATCGCTGCGATTAAGTGCTGGCTTTATGATTGTCTTATGAGCCAAATTGTGTATTTCGTTAGACATGGCGAGGTGCATAATCCAGAAAAAATTCTTTATGGGCAGCAAGCTGGATGGAATCTTTCTGACCGCGGTAAAAAAATGGCAGAACGTATTTCACAGTGGTCTAGTAATTTAAAGATTGGTGCAATTTTTGCTTCGCCGTTAGAACGAGCGCAACAAACTGCAAAACCAATTGCAAATGTTCACAAATTAAATATCTCGACAAACAATGACTTGATTGAAGCGGCAAATATTTTTGAAGGAAAAAAATTTGAACTAGGTAGCGGAGTTTTGATGCATCCGGCGAGTTGGAAGCATTTATGGAACCCAGCAAAACCTTCATGGGGTGAGCCTTATGTAGATTTAGTAAATCGAATGTTGCGTGCATTGTGGCTGGCCCGTGACAGCGCAAATGGTCAAAGTGCTATTTGTGTATCTCATCAACTGCCAATTTGGATCTTAAGAAGGTTTATTGAAGGTAAAAGATTTATTCACGATCCCAGAAAGCGCCAATGCACTCTCGCCTCAGTTACCGCAATTGAATTAGATTCAAATGGAGCCATTTCTGGTATTAGTTATGAAGAGCCGGCTCGAGATTTACTACCTCAAAAATAAATTAGCGAGAAATGTTATTTTGAATACTTTGAAAACTAAACGCGTAATAACTTCTAATTTAGTTTTAATTTTTTTGTTAACCGGCTGTGCCAGTGGTGTTTCTACTGGTGAATCTGGCTATGTAGCTGGAACCAGAGGAGTCACATGGGTCGAAAAATCAAAGCGGATTGCCGCACCAGAAATATCTGGAAAAACATTAACTGGTGAGCAATACGAAAACCGAAAAAATACTGTCACTGTTTTAAATGTTTGGGCATCGTGGTGCTCACCGTGTCGAGCCGAAGCACCGCTTTTACAAGATTTTTCCACTCGCTATTCAAATGTAAATTTTATTGGGGTATTAACCCGCGATAACTTGTCAGCAGCTAAAAGTTTTGTAGACAACTTTAAACTTACTTATCCATCTTTAATAGATGATGAAATTCTTTTGGGATTTAAGAAATCCTTATCACCAAATGCAATTCCGACAACATTGATAATTGATCAGCAAAATAAGGTAGCGGTTAGATTTAGTGGCGCAGTGACAGTTGCTAATTTAGAAGAGTATTTAAACAAAGTATTGAGTGAGACATGACCGAATTTTTTATTAATCAAGTATTTGATGGCAGTTTAATTTTGGCGATTTTGGTTTCCGGTTTCGCTGGTGTGATTTCATTTGTCTCACCTTGCGTAATTCCTTTAGTGCCAGGTTATCTCTCGTATATATCTGGTCTAGCAGGCGACAACAGCAAAAACCAAAATAGATTTAGTAAAACTAAATTGTTATTTGGCACCTTGTTATTTATTTTTGGTTTCACATTTTTATTTGTTTCATATGGAGTTGCATTTGGTGGATTAGGTGCACAAATTGCCGGTGCCGAAAGGGTTTTATCTATAGTTTTTGGAATCTTGATGATTTTTCTCGGGCTTATTTTTATGAACTCTGAAAAGTTTTACCGTTCATTTAAACCAAATTGGAAAGTACCCGGTGGATTAATTGGCGCACCATTACTTGGTTTTGCATTTGGTTTGGGTTGGACGCCATGTATCGGGCCAACTTTGGGAGCAGTTCAAGTTCTGGCTTTTCAAAGTGCTACCGCTACCAGAGGCGCAATTCTTAGTGCGGCCTATTGTTTAGGTTTAGGAATCCCATTTCTTTTATTGGCTTGGTCATTAGAAAAAACGACAAAACTTCGAAATTGGATTACGAGGCGCGGATTGATTATTTCTCGGTTTGGTGGAGCGTTTTTAATTTTAATTGGAGTGCTGCAGCTTCTAAATATTTGGAATTTTTTAATGAATTGGTTTAGAGATATCGCATCCAATTTCATTCCGGTGTTGTAATGCAGGATTCATTTTCAAATGAATTAGAGCGCACTGCTTTTCTGCGATGGTTGTGGCGACAACTAACCAGCATGCGAATTGCTCTAATTCTTTTACTACTTCTTGCTATTGCATCAATTCCAGGATCAATCTTTCCGCAACGAACCCAAAATCCAATTAGAGTTCAAAGTTTTTTAATTGAAAATCCGACAATCGGAAAAATTCTAGATCGTTTTGGTTTCTTTGATGTTTATGGATCGCCTTGGTTCTCTGCCATTTACTTATTGCTCTTTATTTCATTAGTTGGCTGTGTACTTCCGCGAGCAGTTTCGCATCTGAAGGAAAGTCTGGCTAAACCGACATTAGTACCAAAATACCTAGACAAAATGTCACACCATCAAATCGCAGACGGAGCCTCGTTAGAGACTTTCGCAAAAATATTGCGCAAAAAAAGATTTCGGATTCGAGTGGAAACAAATGCAATAAGTGCAGAAAAAGGATATTTACGTGAAACCGGTAATCTGGTTTTTCACTTATCACTGGTGGTCATATTGATTGCAATTGCACTAGGTGCTTTGTATGGCAATAAAGGTGATGTCATTTTAAATAGTGGCGAAAGATTTGTGAATGTACCCACTAGTTATGACAATCTGACTTTTGGCAGATTACAAAATGAAAATTCCTTACCAAGTTTTACCTTAGAACTTCAAAAATTTACAGCCAAATATGATCCAGCAAATAATCAACCACTCGATTACGAGTTAATCGCTGGGTTAGTAACAAATAATCAAAATCGGCAAGTTGTGATCAAAGTTAATAAACCATTGACAATAGGTAGTACCAAGATTTATTTACAGGCAAATGGTTATGCCCCAATCGTTCGAGTAAAAGATAAAAATGGCAGAGAAATATTTAATGGCGCAGTCACATTTTTGCCCCAAGATGGAAATTTGACATCTATTGGCGCAATCAAGATTCCTGATATGAATCCACAAATTGGATTTGTTTCCTCATTTTTACCAACTGCAGATCGAGATCCAGTACGTGGTGGTTTCTCTTCTTATCCTGAAGTTTTAGATCCAAGATTGTTAGTTTCGGTATGGCAAGGTGATTTAGGAATGAATACCGGCGTTCCACAATCGGTGTATCGAATTAACACTTCAAAAATGCAGCAAATTGGTTTGAAAGCGTTATCAATCAATGAAAGTTATGACTTTGGTGTTGGCACCATCACATTTGTAGGTTGGAAATCATGGGTGAACCTACAAATTGTTAACGATCCCGGAAAAGCGTTGGCTTTGATTGGCGCGATCTTGGCAACAATAGGATTATTAATGTCATTGTTTGTTCGTCAAAGAAGAATTTGGATAAAAATAAAAGAGAAAGGGAAATCTGGAGCAACAAGTGTAGAAATAGCTGGGCTATCTCGGAATGAAATTCCTGGTTTGGCCGATGAAATTTCTCAATTAATTTTGCTCGCTAAATCAAATGTCTGATCGCAGCGCAGCTACCTTCTCAAATTATCTTATTTATTCTGCGATGGCAGTTTTTACCTTAGCTTTTTTTCTTTATGCCTTTTCAGTTGCATGGCAGAGAAAAAGTGGTTCCCGCACCACAAAATTAGCAAATGGTCAGATGGTGTTGGCATTTATTTTGCTAACCGCCGGAGTTATTTTTCGTGGAATTTCTGCACACCGAGTTCCCTGGGGAAATATGTATGAATTTTCTATCACCGGAGCGATGGCTTTCTGCGGCGCGTTTTTGTTTGCGCTTTTTAAATATCGACTTGATTGGTTGGGACTTCCGGTATCAATAGCAATTTTGTTGACTTTAGGAACTGCTATCACATTGCTTTATCGACCAAGTGCACCTTTAGTTCCAGCGCTAAGGTCTACTTGGCTGGTAATACATGTTTCAGCGGCAATAATTTCTGGTGGTGTTTTTTTACTTGCAAACACAATTGCTGCCACATATTTAATTTTGGATAAATACGAACGCACAAGTGGCAGACCTGAGTGGGCTAAGAAAATTCCTACATTGGAATATTTAGATTTGCTTTGTTATCGATTAGTTGCGTTTGTATTTCCACTTTGGACATTCGCTGTCATTGCTGGAGCAATTTGGGCAGAGGCAGCTTGGGGTAGATATTGGGGTTGGGATCCAAAAGAAACTTGGGCATTTATTACATGGGTGGCATATGCGGCGTATCTTCACGCCCGTTTAACTGTTGGATGGAAAGGGCGAAAAGCAGCTTGGTTGTGCTTAATCGCCGGATCAACATTTTTATTTAATTATGTTTACGTAAATGTGTGGGGATCTGGAAAACACACTTACTCTGGTTTATAAAATTTTAAATTAAATTTTTCGCAAGAAATCTGGATTGTCATCTGGCGGAATTATTCTGCGTTTTGTTCCGCCTGCTCCAGGAAATTTACGTGGTCTGCCGAATACAAACCACAGGATTGGTCCCAATAAAAAATTAAAGAACATAATTATTAATAACCAAGCCCATTTTGGAAATCGACGTACTTTTTCTTGTGGTGTCATAGTTATCTCCTTTGTTTTTTACGGGCTTTCTTTGCTGCCTTGCTTTTATTCCTTGCCTTGACTTGTTTATTTGTCAATTGGGATGCGTGTGATTTTTTCACATGGTATTGGTTAACCTTTTCCATCATCCGTTTAAGTTCTTCAAGTTAATCAAGGGTTATCACCTTCCGCAATTTAGAATGCGCGACAAATGGTGCATCCCCCGCAGGAGACACCCTAAGTACCGTACGGAATCGATATAAGTAATCGTATTGTATATTTCTTAGATCGATTAACAATGAATCTCTAGAAATCGAAAACAAAGTTTCGAT
>CAXBQO010000005.1:0-25131 GCA_963977945.1 uncultured bacterium | reverse complement strand
ATTTCCGCTTTCGCGCCAATATCCATAGGCACCAGTAACTTGATTACCGTCTTTTAGAATTTCGGTGATGGTGCATTCAGCAAAAACTTTTAAGTGACTCTCAAAACTTCCAGTCTCTCGCTTATCTTTTTGTTGCAGCGCCACAATTCTTTGTTGCATTGTGCGAATTAATTCCAAACCAGTGCGATCGCCAACGTGAGCTAAGCGCGGATACTCGTGTCCACCGAAATTTCGTTGAGAAATTTTTCCTTCACCAGTGCGATCAAATAGCGCACCCCAAACTTCAAGTTCCCAAACTCTCTCTGGTGCTTCTTTGGCATGCAGTTCTGCCATTCGATAATTATTTAAAAATTTTCCGCCGCGCATTGTGTCTCTGAAGTGAACCATCCAGTTATCACTTGAATTCACGTTGCCCATCGATGCAGCAATTCCACCTTCGGCCATAACAGTGTGTGCTTTACCAAATAAAGATTTACAAATAATCGCAACACGTAAACCTGCTTCGCGCGCCTCAACTGCAGCACGTAAACCCGCGCCACCTGCACCAATAACAATTACATCGTAATTATGTCGTTCCATTGGAATCTCTGGTTTAGTCATTTATTCACCATTAGAAGAAATAAAAATTCGAAATAGTTCCGGAAGCAACCAGGCGCACATAAAAATCAGCAAACGCAACACCGAATAATGAAACCCACGCAAAGTTTGGATGATAATGATTTAATTTTGAAACAACCGTCCATGCTTTATATCGAAGTGGATGCTTTGAGAAATGTTTCAAACGCCCACCAATTGTGTGTCGACAGGTATGGCAAGAAGCTGAGTACAGCCACAATAGAGTGGCGTTCAATAACAAAACCAATGTGCCAACGCTCATGTGGCCCCAATGTTTTTCTGCATCGCGAAAAGCCAAAATCGCATCAATTGTTAATAAAACATTGAAAAGTAAACCGATATAAAAAAACCAACGATGACCATTTTGCAAAATTAGAGGCGCGCGAGTTTCGCCAGTGTATTTTTTATGAGGTTCTGCCACTGCACATGCAGGTGGTGACTGCCAAAATGATCGGTAATAAGCCTTGCGGTAGTAATAACAAGTCAATCTAAACCCAAGCGGAAATACCAATATAAATAAGGCTGGCGAAAGAGTTAGACCAAATAAAACGATTCGGCCAAATGGTTGGCCAATTAATGACGCGCCGTCAACACATTCGGTTGATAAACATGGTGAATAAAACGGAGAGATTAACGGTTCAGCAAAATAATTTTTTCCTTCAAAGGCGCGAAAGGTTGCATAAATTACAAATGAAAGTAAGACCGCAACTGTGATTAATGGTTGTAACCACCATCTGTCTGTACGAAGTGTGCGCTCTTCAATTTCAGCGCGGCCAGCAGAGAAGACTCCGGTAGTTAATGCCATGCGAGAAGTTTCCCAAGTTTGAAGTTGTTATCGCTATACGAGATTGGCTACTCCGTGGGTGAAATCGCACACAAGATAGGTGATGGAATCAATTTGTGCTGACAAAAATTTCTGGCGGAGGGCGAGGGATTTGAACCCTCGAGACTTTCGTCTGCCGGTTTTCAAGACCGGTGCACTCGGCCGCTATGCGAGCCCTCCGTCGCTAAATTTACCGGCCTATTGTGCGGTTACAAAAATTTTTAGATCTTTAAGCAGGAAGTTCAATCAATTGCTCAATAATTTTTGCAACACCATCATCTTGATGAGGTTCAGTTACAAATTTCGCATATTTGGGCGCATCAGGATGTCCATCAGCCAAAGTCCACGATCTGCCTGCCCACTGCAACATTGAAAAATCATTTGGATTATCGCCAAATGTCACGACATCTTCAGCTGTTATTCCAAGTCGCTGCGAAACTTTGGCCAAAGTAGAACCTTTACTAATCCCAAGTGCTGAAATTTCTAGCAATGATTCATGCGCGTTGGAATGCGTCACTGTTGCAATATCTGACAAAACTTTATTTGCGTGAACCAGCATTTCATCTGAAGTTAGTTCGCCACTTGAACATCTCGCCATAATTTTGAGGGCAGGCTTTTTCATTACTAATTCAATAGTTGATTCACCTTCATCATCTTGTCCGGTATCCCATCTTGGGATGTAACTTTTTTCGCGATGAAAGTGTTCATCAATTTCTACTGCAAAAGAAACCGTTGGAATTTCTTTGCGTAATCTCTTCACAATTTCAAATTGAGTATCAATTGAAATCAACCACTGTTCCAAAATTTTTTCATTTATAAAGTCGTAAATCATTGCCCCGTTGCCACAAATTCCTAGACCAAAAGCAAAATTTTCTTTAATTTCTTTCATCCATCTAATTGGGCGGCCAGTTGCGAAATAAATATGTATACCTTTGTTGTGAGCGGCCGCAAAAGCAGCTTTGGTTCGATCAGAAATATAGCCATAGTCGGCAACTATGGTGCCGTCTAAATCGCTGGCAATTATTTTTGGACGGCGACCAGTTATTTTAACGCCGGAGTTATTCGATCTGTTCCCAAATACTCTTGTAACGCTTTAGGGACTAATACTGAACCATCTTTTTGTTGATTATTTTCTAGAATCGCAACAATTGTTCGCGGAACCGCCACTAAAGTTCCATTTAGTGTTGCGACGGGCTTAGTACCACTTTCATCTTTGTATCTAATATTTAATCTGCGCGCTTGAAAATCGGTGCAGTTTGAAGTGCTAGTAACTTCACGATAAGCATTTTGAGTTGGAATCCACGCTTCACAATCAAATTTGCGCACCGCACTTGAACCAAGATCGGCGGTTGCGACATCGATTACCCGAAATGGAATCTCTAAGGCTTTGAAAAATTCTTTTTCCCATTCCAATAATTTTTTATGCTCTGCTTGTGCCTGATCTGGGTGACAAAATGAAAACATCTCAACTTTTTCAAATTGATGAACTCGAATAATTCCCCGAGTATCTTTGCCGTAAGTTCCAGCTTCTCTGCGAAAACAGGGTGAAATACCGGCATATCTAATTGGAAGTTTGTCCAAAATTTCATCCATATGAAATGCAGCTAATGGAACCTCTGATGTGCCAACTAAATAAAAATCATCTTCTTTTAAATGGAAAACATTTTCAGCCGCTTGGCCAAGAAACCCAGTACCTTCCATTGAATTTGGTTTTACAAGAACTGGCGGAATCATCGGCGTGAAGCCGGCTTTAACTGCAAACTTAACCGCCAAATTAACAAGTGCTAATTCAAGCAGCGCACCTATTCCAGTTAGGTAGTAAAAACGAGCACCGGAAACTTTTGCAGCACGTTCGGTATCAATCGCTTTTAGCAATTTACCAAGTTCGACATGATCTTTTGGAGTAAAACCTTCTTTGGTGAAATCACGTGGTTTGCCAACTTCTTCAATAACCTTGAAATCAGCTTCGCCCCCTACTGGCGCTGCTGAATCAACAATGTTTGAAAGTTTTAGCGCGGTTACTTTAAATTCTTGCTCGGCAGTTGCTCTGATTTGGTCCGCGCTTTTTACCTGCAGAGCCATATTTTTTGCTTCATCTAATAAAGATTGCTTTTCGTCCCCTTTGGCAGCTCCTACTTTTTTAGAAAGATTATTTTGTTCTGCTCTGATTTTTTCAAAATTTGAAATTGCATTTCTTCTGGTTTCATCAAGTTTTAGAAGTTGATCAACCAGTGATGGATCTTCGCCACGAGATTTTTGAGATGCGCGAACTAAATCTGGGTTTTCTCGCGCAACTTTTATATCAATCACAATAGTTAAGCCTACCTATTAGCTTGCTCTTGGATATGAACCAAGGAAGCGGACATCTTCACAAATTTTCTTTAAATTACTTACTACTTCACTAATTTTTGAATCTTTAATATGGCCTTCTGCATCAATAATGAAATGGTAGTGACCCAACTCTTTACCTGTGGGTCTGCTTTGAATAAAACTTAGATTTACATCTTGTTTTGCAAATTCAGTTAATATTTCAAGCAAAGCACCGGCATGATCAATTGCTATAAAAACTGCAAGTGAAGTTCGATCATTTCCAGTTGCAGAGATTTCTCGGCCAGGTTTTTCCACTAATACAAATCGTGTTACAGCGCTTGGATTGTCACCAATATTTTCAGTTTGAATTTTTAGATTGTAAGTTTTTGCAGCTATCGGCGCAGCAATTGCCGCATCAAATTTTCCAGCAGCTAAACCGGCCGCCGCGGCTGCAGTAGATGTGGTTTCCAAAATATCTGCATGCGGAAAATTTTTCGCAAGATATGTTCGACACTGAGATTCCGCGTGTGGATGTGTAGCAATACTTTTTATCGCGTTTATATTTTTATCGCTCAACGTCATTAAGGCAAAGTTAACTGGCAAAGTAATTTCGCCTGTTATTACTAAAGGTTGTCCTATTGCCAATTCATCTAAAGTTCTGGCGACTACTCCTTCGACCGAATTTTCAATTGGAACTAATGCCCGGTCGCATTCTGAATTTCTCACCGCATCTAATGTCGCGGTTACATTTACATATGGAATTAATTCATCCGCCGCTGTGGCAATTTGTTGCAGCGCTGATTCGGTAAAAGTTCCAGTCGGCCCTAAATACGCATACTTCATTTTCACTGCGCAAGATTACCTGAGTACCTCGCAAGCTCGAGCCGGATTATCGGTAATAACAACTTCTACATCTAACTTTTGACACAACTTTAAGTCAGAAATTTCATTCACTGTCCATGCAAAAACTTGTTTACCTTTATTATGAAGTTTAGAAACTAAATCAGGCTGTTCTCTAATCAGATTTATAGATAAACCGGCGGTACCAGCATTTAAAAATTTAAGAGCTTGAATATTTTTTATCAAGTACACATGATCAAAATGAGTTTTCATATTACGTTGAGTGGCAAACCAACTAAATGACATTAATGAAATCTTTATTCCACTTCGTTTTATATCGCCGGCACGATTTGAAAGTAATTCTTGAACTCTTTTTTCAATCACCGCACCGCTTTTAACTGGGTGCTTAAATTCAATCGCCAGATCTTTTTGATTGTTAATTGCTGTTTCTAACAGATCAGAAAATAGCAGCGGTTTTATTTTTGCATTTAATTCTGCAAAACTTGTACTTGAAATTCGTAAATCCACATTGTGAGTTCTTTTAGTTGTGGCATCATGAAAACAGATAATTTCTTTATCGGCAGTCAATCTCACATCACATTCAAAACCGTCTGCACCTTGTTTAATGGCTGTTAAATAAGCTTCCTTTGTATGCTCTATCGCAGTATCTGAAACTCCGCGATGTGCGTATATCAATGGTGAGTTCAACATTATGGTGAGATTATCACTATGAACTTTCGCTTCTCAGGTTACGGAATTAGTGACATCGGTTTAACCAGAGATGGAAATGAAGATTCTGGGTTGGTAAGTTCCTTCTGCATTGCGGTGGCAGATGGAATGGGCGGTCACGCTGGTGGAGAAATAGCCTCCAAAATCGCAATTCAAAAATTAAATTCTGAACTCACACTTTTGGAGAATCAAGATTTGGATTCTGAATCTAAAAGTGATTTTTTTCTAGATTTAATTAATCAAATTGATAACGAGATATTAAATCAATCAAATTTACATCCGGAACTCTCTGGCATGGGTACAACTTTCACCGCTGCACTTCTAAATAAAAATAATCTAGAACTTCTTCACATTGGCGATTCCCGATGCTACTTGTATAGAAAAAATAAACTAAAGCAGTTGAGTTATGACCATACTGTTATGCAAGAACTTATTGATCAAGGACGATTAACAAAATCAGAAATTGCCGACCATCCGCAACGAGCATTACTAACACAAGCCTTGATGGGCAATAGTGGGATTGAGCCAGTACTTATCAATTATTCAGTTAAATTAGATGATGCGATTCTCATTTGTAGCGATGGATTAACTAATGTAATTACTGAAGCGCAAATCTCAGAAATTATTAAAGAAAATGATGACGAAAAAATTCCATCGATGTTAATTGAAGCAACAAAATCAAAAGGTGCGCCAGATAATGTCACTGTAATTTGGGCGCGAATTACCGAAGAAATTAAAACTACAAAAACTCAAATTCTTGGATCGGCAGCAATATGAATCGCATAATCGACGGCCGGTATGAGTTAAAGGAAATGATTGGTACCGGTGGAATGTCTGATGTTTATCGCGCCATTGATTTAAAACTAAACCGGCCAGTGGCGGTAAAGATATTGCGTAAAGACTTAGCAAATGACCCAACATTTTTGGTTAGATTTAAAAAAGAAGCTCAGGCAGCTGGCGGGCTAAATCATCCGGGAATAGTCGCGGTTTTTGATGCCGGTGAAGATCAGGCAATGCCATACATTGTTATGGAATTAGTAAATGGCAAAACTCTGCGAAAAATTATGCAAGAAAAAGGTAATTTTTCAATTAATGAAGCGATTGAAATTATTTATGGAATTTTACAAGCGCTTAATTTCTCACACCGTAAAGGAATAATTCACCGCGATATAAAACCTGGAAACATAATGATTACAGATCAAGGTCAAGTAAAAGTTATGGATTTTGGAATTGCTAGGGCTATCAGCGATATTCAAGCCACATTAACCAACACTTGGAATATTGTCGGTACGGCACAATATTTATCGCCAGAGCAAGCCACTGGTGAAGCATCTGATGCACGTAGTGATATTTATTCAGTTGGTTGTGTCTTTTACGAGATGCTAACCGGGCGTCCACCATTCACCGGTGACACTCCGGTATCAATTGCTTACCAACATGTTTCTGCTGAGTTGCTACCGCCATCAAAAATAAAATCTGAAATCGATGAAAATTTAGATCGAGTAGTTGAAGTTATGCTGGCTAAAAATCCAAACGATCGTTACCAAGAAGTTGATGCATTGCTAGATGACATTGACCGAATTCAAAAAGGTGAACCAGTCACAACTAAAATTAAAAAGATTTTCCCAAGAAAAAGATTTACTTCAGTAATAGCTGCAATCGCATTGATTGTTGTAGCAATTTCTGCATTTTCTCTCTCTCGTGGAAGTACCGTTTTAATTGCTGTGCCAAACGTGGTTGGTTTAACTGAGGCTGATGCTCGAACCCTGCTGCAAAATTTCAATATAAATATTGAACATTCACCCGATGCTCGTATTCCAAAAGATCGAATCGCATCGCAACTTCCACTCGCCACCGATAAAGCACCAAAAGGAAGCAGTATTACGCTGACAATTTCTGATGGCCCAGGAAATACAAGTGTGCCAAGTGATCTACTGGGCATGTCGTTAGAAGATGCCCGCAATCGATTAACTGCCGTTGGTTTATTGATTGCGCAAACCGTTCCAGTTGATGCCGATTCAGCGCCCGGAACAATTCTTAAAGTAACTCCAGACCCCGGAAGTATTGTTGAAGCCGGAAGTTCAGTTGTACTTCAAATTGCTAGCGGAAATATTCAAGTGCCAAATTTAATTGGCACAAGTGAAGTAGAAGCAAAAACTTTATTAACGCAAGCCGGATTTTTAGTTCGCGAAATTAGTGCGGTTGATTCTTCAAAGCCAGCAAATTCGGTAATTGCTCAAGCGCCTGCAGCTGGCACCACTAGACCAATTGGTTCAGCGGTAACAATCACAATCAATAAATAATTACGCTGGCTTAATTAACGGCGACATTCCCTCTGATCTAGCTCTGGCGCCTTTGTCACCACAAATCTCTAGCCAATTAGCCAACATTTGATAACCGTGTTCAGTCAACACTGACTCCGGATGAAACTGCACACCACAAATCGGCAATTTTTTATGTTGCACCGACATCACTACACCGGAATCAGTCTCGCCAGTAACTTCTAATTCATTTGGAATTGAATCGCGCTCAATTGCTAGCGAGTGATATCTCGTAGCAGTAAATGGGGTTGGAATTTTTGTTAGCAAACTTTTTCCATCATGTTTTACCACGCTAGTTTTGCCGTGAAGTAATTCCGGAGCCTGTGAAACTTTTGCTCCAAATGCAACTGCAATTGCTTGATGACCAAGACATACACCGAGCAGTGGAATATTTTCTTTCGCACAATATTTAATAAGTTCTACCGAAACACCAGCTGCTTCTGGAGTACCTGGGCCGGGTGAAATTAATACCCCGTCAAATTCCTTTGCAAACTCTGGTTTGATTTCATCATTTCTAACCACGGTGGTTTTTGCCCCGAGTTGTTGTAAGTACTGAACCAGGTTGTAGACAAAAGAGTCATAGTTATCTACTACTAATATTTTGACGCCATTAACCGAATTCACTGACATGAAATATGAGTCTAGCCATTCTGCAAATGGCTCATTTGTAGTACCTTTTGCTCATGCCAAAATCACGGGTACGCAAAAAAGTTAAAGAGAAAAAAGCACAGGTCGTTGTTGACCCGCTATTGCTTGAGGACTCAGAAGAGTTAGAAAGTCCACGGTGGTTGGCACCGGTGATGGTCGCACTTTTCGTAATGGGTTTACTTTGGATCGTTATCTTTTATGTAAGTTCAACCGCTTATCCAATCCCTGGAATCGGCGCTTGGAACATGTTGGTCGGTTTTGGCTTCATCGGTATTGGTTTTTCGCTTGCCACCAGATGGCAATAATCGAGGCTAATTACAACGCTGTAACTCTCCACACTGTTGATAACTGCTGTGGATAAGTTTTTCTCACCCCCTGCCCTTGGCTGGCTGGCAATTCTGGCGGTTTTGTTCTCAATTTTTGCGGTTTTAATTTTCGCATTACAAGCTCGCAAATTATTTTTGATTTTATCTGCAGGACAAAAAGATCTGAGTCGAAAAAATAATCTTGGCAAAAGATTCGCTTCTATGACCAAAGAGATTCTTGGACATAGCAAGATGCTGCGCTTCACTGTTTCTGGAATCGCACATTGGTTTGTGATGATTGGCTTTGTCGCTTTAATCGGGACATTGCTTACCGCTTATGGACAACTTTTTGATCCAAATTTTTCTCTTCCGATAATTGGACATTTTGCACCTTATGAATTCGCAATTGAATTTATAGCGTGGGCTACCGGAATCGGAATAGTTGCACTCATCTTAATTAGACAAGCAACCAGAATATTTAAAGTTGGCCGTAAATCTCGATTTTTTGGGTCGGCAAATTTGAAAGCATATTACGTTGAAGCCACCATTTTAATAATTGTATTTTGTGTAATTGCATTACGAGGATTAGAAGGTGCTTTAGCTAAAGAAAAAACTTGGAATCTGCATTACTTGCTCAGCTGGCCAGCGGTAAATTTTTTTGAAAGTTACCAGGTAAGTCAATTAGAAAATTTAGTTAGATTAATTGCAGCTTTAAAAATAATTGTCTCGATGTTGTGGTTTGTAGTAGTTGGATTAAACCTAAACATGGGTGTTGCTTGGCATAGATTCTTAGCACCTTTTAATATCTTTTTTAAGCGCAATTTGAATGGTAAACCAGCACTGGGTGAACTTCCTCAAATAATTTCACACGGTGAAGTTGTAGATTTTGAAAATCCAAAAGATGATGATGTTTTTGGTATTGGTAAAGCTGCTGACATAACCTGGAAAGGTTTGTTAGATATGGCCAGCTGTACTGAGTGTGGTCGATGCCAATCACAATGCCCGGCTTGGCATACTGAAAAGCCACTATCGCCAAAACTATTGATCATGGCAATGCGCGATCATGCGTTAAAAAGCCTTAATTCCAAAGGTAATTCCGATAGTTCTTCGGTCGCACTAGTCGGCAATGAACTTGCAATTAGCCCCGATGTGCTTTGGTCTTGCACTACCTGTGGCGCCTGCGTAAATGAATGTCCGGTAGATATCGAACATATTGATCACATTGTAAATATGCGCAGATTCCAAGTTTTAGTTGAATCGGAATTTCCAACTGAACTTGGTAACACCTTTAGAAATCTTGAAAAAGCTGGCAATCCCTGGGGAGCAAATCGCGAAGATCGCAATGCCTGGATAAAAGAATGTAGTTTTCCAATTCGAGTTGTTGAAGGAAAAATTCCAGATGATGTCGATTATCTTTTTTGGGTTGGCTGCGCCGGCGCTTATGAAGAACGTGCGAAGAAAACAACAAAAGCGGTGGCCGAGCTTCTATATATGGCGCAGGTTAATTTTGCGGTATTAGGTAAACGGGAAAACTGCACTGGAGATCCAGCCCGAAGAGCGGGAAATGAATTTTTATATCAAATTCTTGCCAAGGAAAATATTGATACTTTGCAACAAACTTTTGGTGAACGTAAAGAGAAAAAGGTTGTAGTTACTTGCCCACATTGCTTCACAACTATTGGCCGCGATTACGAACAACAAGGAATCGATATCACCACAATTCACCACACACAATTACTAAACGAATTAGTTAAATCTGGCAAACTAATACCGATTGCAAATCAAAGTACAAATGAAAATTCGAAACAAAATATGAAAGAAAAAGTGACTTATCACGATCCTTGCTATTTGGGTCGACACAATCAAATTTATGTACCACCTCGAGAATTACTCGAAGCATCTGGCGCAGCAATTACCGAGATGCCACGAAATCAAGAGAGATCATTTTGTTGCGGAGCTGGTGGTGGCAGAATGTGGATGGAAGAAAAATTAGGAACTCGTATTAACTTAAATCGAGTCGATGAAGCAATCTCTACCAATGCCGCTCAAGTGGCGGTTGGTTGTCCCTTCTGTCGAGTAATGATTAGCGATGGCATGACCGCACGCTCTTCAAATATTGAAGTTTTAGATGTTGCCCAAAGACTTCTACTATCGGTAAAGCCAAATAGCCCTGGATCTTCACAAGATGCAGGGGCTTCAAACTAAATTCTCAGCGTTTTCCCAGTTTCAGGGATAATCCTTCTCCTCGAGGTGATTTCATGACAACTTTAAAAGAAGCAAAAGCAAGCGCTGAACAATCAACTGCTACTTCTCGCATTCTGGTAGTTGATGATGAAAACAGTATTAGTGAATTGATCGCAACTAGTTTGAAATTTGTTGGCTTCGATGTGCGCACCGCTGCCACTGGAGCTGCCGCTCTGCAGGTGGCCGAAGAATTCAAACCGCATGCATTAGTTCTTGATGTGATGCTACCTGACCAAAATGGTTTTGAAGTTTGCCGTCAATTGCGCAGCGAAGGTCATAATGTTGGCGTTTTATTTTTAACAGCTCGAGATACGGTTGAAGACAAAATTGCTGGATTAACAATTGGTGGCGATGATTATGTAACCAAACCATTTTCACTAGAAGAACTAGTTGCCAGATTACGTGCTTTACTTCGCCGCACCGGAGCAATTGAAGTTAGCGCCGATGATGAAAAAATCAGATTTGCCGATCTTGAATTAGATGAAGCAACTCACGAAGTTCGTCGTGCCGGAAATCTAATTGACTTATCGCCTACAGAATTTTTATTACTGCGTTATTTAATGATTAATGCAGATCGCGTTGTAAGTAAATCTCAAATTCTCGATCATGTTTGGCAATATGATTTTCGTGGCGACATGGGAATCGTTGAAACTTATGTTTCTTACTTACGTAAAAAAATTGATATTTACGAACCACCACTGATTCACACAATTAGAGGAGTCGGTTACCGACTACGCCTACCGGCAAAAAAGTAACCCTTAATAAATGAAGTTATCAGCGGTACGAAGAGTGCTGCCTGATTTAAGCAATTGGCGACTTCGTACCCGATTGATTTTGGCTTCGGTATTACTTGCTGCCGTCGCAATTTCAGCCTCTGATTTTGCTGCGCGCACCGCTCTACGCTCATATTTAATCGGTCAAATTGATCGTCAGCTAACTTTCATTGCCCAAGACAATTTAATGCGCCTTGATCGTGCTGGAATTGAAGCAAGCAATGAAAGTCAAGCAGACGATAGATCAGCTTTCCAAGTTTTAAGACCAGTGCGAGGACTTCCAAATGCAATTAGTTTGTCGCTGCTTGATGTCGATGGAAATTTAATCGGCAGACTTGGTGGCGATCTAAATCAAAAACAAGTTTCAGTAAGTGGAATGCCACTAACCGATGTTCAAAAACAAGGAAACCAACCTTTCACAATTGAAGGTGGGCGTAATCAACCTGATGTACGAGCAATTGCGCAGGCTCTTCCTACTGGGTTAGGCAGTGTGATTGTTGCTAGCTCGCTTGAAGATGTTGATAGAACTACCGCAAGATTAAGTTTCTTTTTCTTTATTCTTGGCGCACTTGCCTTATTGCTAATCGCGCTCTCTGGTAGATGGTTAATTGCTGCAGCGTTAAAACCTCTAGATAAAGTAGAAACAACTGCTGAAGCCATAACTTCTGGAGATTTTTCTGCTCGTTTGCCTGTTACAAAAACAAATACTGAAGTTGGTCGCCTAACAACTGTGTTAAATAAAATGCTTGCTCGCATTGAGGAATCTTTCGCAGCCCGAGTCGCTAGCGAAAATAAATTACGAAGATTTGCTGCCGATGCATCACATGAATTGCGTACCCCACTTACAGCTATTCGTGGTTTTGCTGAGTTGTACCGCCAAGGTGCAATAACTGGCGAAGAAAAAACTCGAGAATTAATTAGCCGAATTGAAAAAGAATCGGTTCGCATGAGCGCTTTAGTTGAAGATTTGTTATTACTAGCTCGTTTAGACCAATCCCGTGAGTTAGAAAATAAACCAGTAGAACTTGGCGCAATTGTTAAAGAAGCGACCGCATCTGCAAAAGCTGCCGGTCCTGAACACATTTTTGAAATAAGTGTCCCAAGTGAAGAGATTTATGTTTTGGGAGATAGTCGCCGAATTCATCAAGTTGTCGCGAATCTCTTGGCAAACGCAAGAACGCATACCCCAGCAGGCACAAAAATTAAAACTACGCTTTCACAAGATTTAAATGAAACTACATTGGCTGTTTCAGATAACGGTCCAGGGTTATCTAAATCAGATCAAGAAAAAATATTTGAAAGATTCTTTAGGGCAGATCCATCTCGCGCCCGTACCGGTGGAGTAGTAAATCAAGAAGGTACTGGGCTTGGACTTTCAATTGTTGATGCAGTGATGAATGCACATGGTGGAAAAGTAACTGTCGATTCCGAACTTGGTCGCGGTGCAACTTTCACATTGCACTTTCCAATCAAAAATTAGTTTTACCGCTCTCCATTTCGCGCAAAATTTGAATTCGCTCTGAAAGTGGTGGGTGAGTTGCAAATAATTTAGAAACATTTGATGAATCTAAAGGCGACTCAATATATAAATGTGCCACCGCATTTGATGCGTGCGTTACGACAGTTGAATCTTTCTGTAGCACCTCAAGTGCGCTTCTTAAACCAGCTGGATTTCGAGTATAAGAAACTGCGGTCGCGTCAGCTAAAGATTCCCGGCTTCTAGAAATCGCGGCTTTTAATAACATCGCCGCAATCGGAGCCAAAATCAATATTAAAAATGAAATTAATAATGCAAGAGGATTTTGATTTCGATCTCGATTACCACGGCCCCAGAAAATCATTCGAGAGAGAAAATCAGAAATTAATGCAATAGCACCAGCGGTAGTAGCTGCGACAGCACTCACCAATGTGTCGCGATTTGCGACGTGCGAAAGTTCATGTGCAATGACCCCTTGTAATTCATCTCGGTCCATGCGATTTAGTAACCCAGTTGTAAATGCGATCAAAGAATGTTCTGGGTTTCTGCCGGTAGCAAACGCGTTTGGCGCAACATCTTCGACAATTGCCACTTTTGGCATTGGTAATCCTGATGCGATTGAAACCTCTTGAATCAAGCCAAACAATTTTGGATTATCAGATTCCTGAATAAGTTTTGCACCTGTCATGCGCAAAACTAACTTGTCTGAAGAAAAGTAACTTCCCCAAACCATGATCAATGAAATTACAACTGCAAAAGGAACAATCGCGGCAGAGCTTTGACCTAAATAGGTAAAGACAGCAAATAGCAATAACCAAGTAAGCGCTCCAAAAGTTGCTAGGAGAAAAAAGGTTTTACGTCGATTAGCAGCTTGCAGTGAGCGAAAATTAACGGCCATTAAAATTTAACTTTTGGCACATTCCGATCTTGCGGATCTGAAATTTCATAAAACTCTCGTTCAGTTACCTTTGCCAATTTATCAAATAGATTTCCTGGAAAAGTTTTAATGGTCTGGTTAAGTGAACGGACATTATCGTTATAAAACTGTCTAGAAAATGCGACCTTATTCTCGGTGGTGGCCAGCTCTTCTTGTAATTGCAAAAAGTTAGTTGATGCTTTCAAATCTGGATATGCCTCGGCTACGGCCAACAAACCTTTCAAAGCTTGTGTCAATGCACCATCAGCGGCAGCAACATCTTGCACCGAGGAAGCGGAAGTGGCTTTAGCTCTTGCGGCAACAACTTTTTCAAATGCCTCTTTTTCATGGCTGGCATAACCTTTTACTGACTCCACTAAATTAGGAATCAGATCTGCTCTACGTTTTAACTGAACTTCAATCTGTGCGAATGCTTCGTCAACTGAAACATTTAATCTAACCAAGCGGTTGTATTGGACAATTCCAAAAGCAATTAATGCAGCTAAGCCAATCAAAATAATGAGCGTTGTATCCATAAATTACCTAACCAGTAAACGAGAAGATTTATTTCAAATCAGTTTTATGAAAGTTTAACCAAGATTTAGATGGAGTTGGGCCGCGTTGACCTTGATAGCGCGAGCCGTAAACCTGAGAACCGTATGGGTGTTCTGCCGCAGATGAAAGTTTTATTAGGCATAGTTGCCCAATTTTCATTCCTGGGAATAACTTAACTGGCAAATTTGCAACGTTGGAAAGTTCAAGAGTGATGTGACCTGAAAAACCTGGATCAATAAATCCAGCAGTTGAGTGCGTAAGTAGACCAAGTCGACCTAATGAAGATTTTCCTTCAAGTCGGCCCGCGATGTCGTCGGGCAAACTAATTACTTCGTAAGTGCTGGCTAAAACAAACTCGCCAGGATGAAGAATGAAATGTTCATCTGGGTTAACTGCCACCTCGCGGGTCAGTTCGGATTGTTCGATTGACGGGTCAATCACTGAGTACTTGTGGTTCTCAAAAACTCTAAAAAAACGATCTAGGCGTACATCCACGCTAGATGGCTGAATCATTTTCTCGTTAAACGGCTCAACCTTGACCCGGCCGCCTTTAATTTCAGCCCTAATGTCCCGATCGCTTAATAACACCAGCAAAACTTATGGCTTGCAGAAGTTACTCGCGAGTAGCAAACTTGGGTAATGGGTCACTTTATTGCGAATCTGCGTGACATTGAGTTTTGTCTTTTCGATTTATTAGAGCGCGAATCAATTTTAGGTAAAGGTCTTTATTCAGATTTAGATCGTGACACCGCAATGGGAATGTTGGAAGAAATCAAACGACTTGCAGAAAATGATTTAGCTGCATCTTTTATTGATAGCGATCGCCGCGGAGTTGAATTCAATAAAGAAACCGGTGAAGCAAAACTTCCAGAGAGTTTTAAAAAATCTTATAAAACATTTATGGATAATGAATGGTGGCGAATTGATGCACCAGTAGAACTTGGCGGTACCGCAATTCCACCATCGATTCGTTGGGCAATTGCCGAGATGGTTTTAGGTTCTAATCCATCAATTCATATCTATGCATCAGGCACCGCGTTTGCACATGTTGCATTTATGTTGGGAACGCCAGAACAAAAACATTTAGCAAAATTGATGGTTGATAAACAATGGGGCGCAACCATGATGCTCACCGAACCAGATGCAGGTTCTGATGTTGGAGCAGGGCGCACAAAAGCGGTCAAGCAGCCAGATGGAACTTGGCACATCACCGGTACAAAAAGATTTATAACAAGTGGTGACAGCGATTTAACTGAAAACATAATTCATTTCGTTTTAGCAAGACCAGAAGGTGGCGGACCAGGTACAAAAGGATTAGATCTTTATCTTGTTCCTAAATTTATGTTTGACCCGCAAACCGGAAAACTTGGAAAACGAAATGGTGTTTACGTAACAAATCTTGAACACAAAATGGGACTTAATGTGTCTACAACTTGTGAAATGAAGCTGGGCGAAAAAGAGCCTGCGGTTGGTTATTTACTTGGCGATACACACGATGGCATCAGGCAAATGTTTAAAATTATTGAATATGCACGGATGATGGTGGGAACAAAAGCTATTGCAACTTTGAGTGCTGGCTATCAACAAGCGCTCTCTTACGCAAAAACCAGAACGCAAGGTCCTGATTTAACAAAGTCAACCGATAAAAGTTCGCCGCGAGTAGAAATCATCAAGCATCCTGATGTTCGTAGATCTTTAATTGTGCAAAAGGCTTACAGCGAAGGAATGCGTGCGCTAGTTCTTTATACCGCTTCAATTCAAGATGCGTTCGCGCTCGCCGAATCCGAGGGCGATAAAGATAAGGCTGAAGATCTTCATCACCTAAATGATTTGTTACTTCCGATTGTTAAAGGTTACGGGTCAGAAAAATCTTGGGTTTTACTTGGTACAGAATCGCTGCAAACATTTGGTGGTTCTGGCTTTACTCAAGATTGGCCATTAGAACAATATGTAAGAGATGCAAAAATCGACACTTTGTATGAAGGCACAACAGCGATTCAAGGTTTAGATTTCTTCTTCCGAAAAATTGTAAAAGATAATGGTCGCGCAATTACTTTGCTTGGTAAAGAAATCGGAAAATTTGCAGCGACTCCGGGTGCCTTAGTCGAAGAGAAAAAATTACTAGCAACCGCACTTGCAGATTTACAAGCGATGATTACTCACATGGTTGGCGTGGCAATGGCATCACAAGAAGATCCAAAAGAAATTTATAAAGTCGGTTTGAATACCACCAGACTATTAATGGCCGCAGGAGAAGTAATAATTGCTTGGTTATTAATTCGTCAGGCTGAAATCGCATCTACAAAACTTACTAATGCTGGCAAAGATTCCGATTTCTTCAAAGGAAAAATTGCTTCAGCAAAATTCTTTGCAAGGTCGGTATTGCCACATATTTCAGTGGAACGTAAAGTTGTTGAGAGCGAGACAGGTGAAATTATGGAGATTGCGGAGTCTGCTTTTTAATTAAATTACTTTTTTAAAGTAAGGTTTGGCAAATGTCTGAAGTCAAACAAGGTAAGTTCTCAAATTTCGGCGCGGAGTTCTTAATGATCTCAGCTGCCGCACTATTTGCTTTTGGTGGTGTGCTTGCCAAAATCGTGCGCGAAGCTGGAATGAGTGCATTTCGATTGGTGGAAATTCGTTCCACCGGAGCCGCTCTTATCTTGTTGATTTACGCGGTAATAAAAATTAGACCAGAACTTAAATTAAAGAGATCAGAGTTTTGGGACATGATTATCTTCAGCCTAATCGGCGTCGCAATTGTGCAATCTTTTTATTTCACGGCAATTAAATACTTATATGTGTCAGTTGCGCTGATTATTGAATTCACTGCTCCAATTTGGATTGTGCTTTATTTGAGATTTATTAAGAAGAAATCAATTAATCCAATCATGTGGTGGGGAGTCGGTTGTGCTTTTGGCGGGCTGTTATTAATTGCTCAAATTTGGCAGGGCAGCACATTGAATTGGTTTGGCGTATTAATAGCTTTTGGCGATGCAATTGCCTTAGCGGTTTATTTTTTGAAGGCGGAAAAACTTTCCCAAAGTAGATCTAGTGTTTCGCTAATAGTTTGGGGGCTTGGACTTTCCGCTGTTTTTTGGGCAATCATCCTGCCGTGGTGGAGTTTTCCGTTTGAAATTCTGAATCAGCAACTTCCACTTGGCGGAAATTTTTCAAATAACTCTTGGCCAGGCTGGTTCTTGATTTTATTAATAATTATTTTTGGCACGATTTTTCCTTATTTGCTAACAATCGCTGGACTGCGCAAATTAAGCGCATCCACCGGAAGCGTAATTGGAATGATTGAGCCAGTATTTGCCGGAATTATTGCGTGGATTTGGTTAAATGAATCATTCAATTTGATTCAATTATTAGGCTGCGCGATTGTGCTTTTTGGAATTTATTTGGCTGATAAAGCTAAAGCTCACTAATTAATAATTAATTGTCCTTAGGATAACTTTCGCGTGAAGTAAAGCTTGGCGCCATATCAGCAAACCTTGATAAATGTAGTTGCGATGCAACGGTAACTGTGCGGGTTGGTCCATTTCGATGTTTTGCGACAATTAGATCGGCTTCACCAGATCTGGAATTAATGTCATACATATCTTCGCGGTGCAACAAAATAACTACGTCGGCATCTTGCTCGATTGAACCTGATTCGCGCAGGTCAGAAAGCATTGGCTTTTTATCAGATCGTTGCTCTGGCGAACGATTTAACTGCGAAATTGCGACAACAGGAATATCTAACTCTTTCGCCAATAACTTTAATTGACGTGAAAATTCAGAAACCTCTTGTTGGCGATTTTCTACCTTACGACCACTTGTCATAAGTTGGAGATAATCAATCACAATCAATTTCAAATTGTGTCGCTGTTTTAATCTTCTGGCTTTTGCTCTGATCTCCATTATTGAGAGGTTTGGTGAATCGTCAATAAACAAAGGTGCTTGGGAAATTTCGCCCATACGGCGAGCAAGTCTTGCCCACTCTTCATCGGTTAGTGATCCGCTTCTAATACTTGTTAATGGAATTCGCGCTTCAGCAGAAAGCATGCGCATAG
Organism: uncultured bacterium; assembly: GCA_963977945.1. Lineage (GTDB taxonomy): Bacteria > Actinomycetota > Actinomycetes > Nanopelagicales > Nanopelagicaceae > CALMJB01. The sequence continues at coordinate 6,517 of CAXBQO010000005.1, read as the reverse complement.
TTATTTCACTGCGGGACATTTCAAGAGAAAAAATGGCAGAGGTTGCAGAATCTCTAATTGCAGCATTTCGCGCAATGTCTAAACCTAATGTTGATTTACCAACAGCAGGACGAGCCGCAAGTACCACCATGTTTCCAGGATGCAAACCATTTGTTAGCGAATCTAAATCTTTAAACCCAGTTTTAACACCTTCACCAACAACACCTTTTGAAATCTTTTCAATTTCATCTAATGCATCTGGAAGAAGTTGAGCAAGTTGTATGTAATCTTCGCTTGTTCTTCTTTCGGTAACTTGATAAATCTCAGCCTGTGCTTGATCTACAACCTCATCAACTTCGCTTTCAATGTTGTAACCAAGTTGAACAATTTTGGTTCCAGCCTCTACTAATCTTCTTAAGATTGCTTTTTCGCGAATTAATTTTGCATAGTAAGAAGCATTTGCTGCGGTTGGAACCGAAGAAATTAACGTGTGTAGATATGGAGCACCACCCGCTCTTGCAATGTCACCACGTTTTGTTAATTCAGCTGCGACTGTAACTGGATCTGCTGGTTCACCACGACCATAAAGTTCGATGATTGCGTTATAAATAAGTTCGTGAGCTGGTCGATAAAAATCTCGCTCACGCAAAATCTCAATTACATCACCGATTGCATCTTTAGATAACAGCATGCCGCCTAAAACAGATTGTTCGGCAATTACATCTTGTGGCGGAGTGCGTTCAAATTCAACTGAGTTTGAATTGCCTCTATTTGAAGTTGGCTGGGGGAACTCTGCGATGCTCATGAGTTAATCCTTCCGTCAACCACTGACACTAAAACCACCGAACAAAACACGAAAACCGTAAAAAATAATCAAAGCAATAAATACTGTAAAAATTAGGAAGATCGCAGAAGTCGGGAAGTTTTTTAGGAAGCTTGCGAGGGGAAATTGCGGGGATTTTGAACTGGCGAAAACCTACAACTAAAAAGAGGAGCAATCTGACCCTATTTGAGTCTGATTGCCCCTCTTCTGTGGACTACTTGCGAATTACCGCGGTAAAACGGTGGATTCACTTGTGGGTAAAAAGTGGATAACTATTGAGCGACCACCACTACCGAGACATTTGCAGTTACTTGCGAAGTTAATGAAACCCGCACGGTGTAACGACCAAGTTTTTTAATGTGTTTGGAAAGCTTGATGCGATGACGATCAACAGTTTCTCCGGTCGCACTCTTGATTGCAGCAACTAAATCTTTATCAGTTACTGAACCGAATAATGAACCAGTTGAACCCACTTTAACTTTCACAGTTACATCATTAGCTTCTAACTTTTGCTTGATCTCTTGCGCGTGTGAAAGATCGCGAACTTCACGGGCTTTTCTCGCCCGACGAATTCCTTCGATTTGTCCTTCGCCACCTTTGCTCCACAAAATCGCATTGCCACGTGGCAATAAATAATTGCGGGCATAACCATCTTTTACATTTACAACATCACCAGCTTTTCCTAAGCCAGTTACCTCTTTAGTAAGTATTAATTTCATCTTTAACCCGCTTATCTCGCGGTCGAGGTGTATGGCAACAGCGCCATCTCTCGACTGTTTTTAACTGCGGATGCCACTTGGCGTTGATGTTGAATACACGCGCCGGTGATGCGACGTGATCTGATTTTGCCGCGATCTGAAATGTATTTGCGAAGTAGCGCTACATCTTTGTAATCGACATAACTCACTTTGTCACGGCACATTGAACATGGCTTTTTCTTAAACTTTTTCAAAGCCGCTTGTGCAGCTTTAGATTGCTTCGGTTTTTCGCGAAGCGTTCTGTTACTTCTTGCTCCCACTTTGGTGCTCCCTTTTTTTAATTTGTTTTAATTAATTTGGATGCCCGATTTTTAAATCGGAATGGTTTATTTAAAACGGAGGTTGATCCTCGCTGCCAGAGGTGGACCATCCACCGCCGACTGGTGTTGCTGTCCATGGATCTTCAGTTGAAGTCGTGGACTCTGAACTTTGAGGTGTGTAACTTGCTGCACCTTGTTTGGTGGTTTTAGTTACCTTCGCAGTTGCGTTTCTAAGTGATGGGCCAACTTCGTCAACCTCAACTTCAAAAACAGTGCGCTTTTCACCTTCTTTAGTTTCATATGAACGTTGCTTCAATCGACCAGAAACAATAACTCTCATTCCACGTGTCAATGATTCTGCAACATTCTCAGCTGCTTGTCGCCAAATTTGGCATTGAAGGAAAAGGCTGTCGCCATCTTTCCATTCATTTGTGTTCTTATCTAAATATCTTGGTGTCGATGCTACGGTGAACTTTGCTACCGCCGCTCCAGATGGCGTGAATCTTAATTCTGGATCGCTAACTAAATTACCGATCATCGTGATATTGGTATCTCCTGCTGCCATGTTGTTTCCCTTTCGTTTCTACTTTAGATGCTTGTTGTTGCTTTTATGCGGGACGAACTACTTTGGTGCGCAATACCGATTCATTTAAATTAAGTTGACGATCCAACTCTTTAATTGCGGCAGGTTCGCAGTGCATGTCAACAACTGCGTAAATGCCTTCACCTTTTTTATTTATTTCAAAAGTCATTCTGCGACGACCCCAGATATCTAACTTATCGACTTTGCCACCACTGTCCTTGATTATCTTTAAATAAGTTTCAAGGCTTGGTGCCACAGTACGTTCTTCGAGATCAGGATCAAGAATGACCATGAGTTCATAACGACGCATTTAAAACCACCTTTGGACTAAGCGGTTGCGGAGTTTCCGCAACAGGTGTTCAGATTTTTTAGGTCTGAGGCGCAAACTTTAACCAACGAGACCGACAATGAAAAATTAAGCACAAATCTGTGTGGAAAAACTAGATAGGTTTATCATCTAATGGTGAATTCTGAAGCCACGGGTTTAATTATGTTAGATCGCGATGGGACACTAATTAAACATGTTCCCTATTTGAATCAGGTTGAACAAGTTGAATTTATGGATGGGGTTTTTGAAGCTTTAAAAGCGCTGATTCAAAAAAATTACAAGTTAGCTATCGTGACCAATCAATCTGCTATCGGAAGAGGACTTGCGACTCTGGAACAGGTTAATAAAGTTAACAACTTTATATTAGAAGAATTCTTAGCCCGAGATATTTCAATTGAATCTGTAAAAATGTGCCCTCATACACCCGAAGAAAATTGCCAATGCCGAAAACCAAAGCCCTATTTAGGGAAATTGCTAATAAATGAATTAAAACCTGATTTAAATAGAACATTTATGGTCGGAGATAAATTGGTAGATATAGAGTTTGCCGTCAATTTGGGAATAAAACCTATAAATATCTCAAGTAGAGTAACAAGTAATGTGTCTTCGGTTGAGTTTGCGAGAGACTGGCGAGATTTTCAAATGAACATAATCGGTAAACTTGTGGCATGAGCGAATTAATCAATAATAGATTTAAAGAACATCTTTCAGTCACTTCAAAAACTTTGATTGAATGTCAAGACCAGATTATCGAAGTAGCAAATACCCTTACAGAAACTCTTAAATCTGGAAAGAAGATCTTAATTTGCGGTAACGGCGGAAGTGCGGCAGATGCACAACATTTTGCAGCAGAGTTAGTAAGTTCTTTTTCAAAAGATATTAAACGTCGCGGACTTCCTGCAATTGCACTAACAACAGATTCGTCAATTTTGACCGCTTTTTCAAATGATTTTGGTTTTGAAGGAGTTTTTGCTCGTCAAGTAAATGCACTCGGATCTGAAGGTGACTGTTTAGTTGCTTTATCAACTAGCGGTAATAGTAAAAATTGTTTACTCGCATTGGAAGAAGCCAAATCAAAAAAAATGAAAACTATCTCTTTATTAGGGCAAGGTGGGAAGATGAAGAATCTATCTGATTATTCAATTTGCATACCTTCTTCCAATACTCAGTATATCCAAGAAATGCATATCCTTGCTTATCACATAATTTCTGAACTTATAGAAAAAAATTTATTTAAGTAAATAACTTTATCTATTTTTTGTCTTAGAAGGTTTCGGTGAAGGAGTATTTAAAACCGAATCAAGTGGAAGTGTTGGCACAGAATTTCGTAAATCTACCGGTGCTGTTCCGCCAATATTTACTGGACTTGGAAAATCTGCAACTGGTTGATTTTTTAAATAAGTGGCGGCAAATGTTGCCCAAATTCTTGCCGGGAAAGATCCACCGGTAACTGAAGTCAAACCACCAATTCCATTTAAAGATTGAGTTGCATCATCGCGATAAAAAGAAACAGAAGCTGCCATTTGTGGTGTGTAACCATTAAACCAAGCAGACGCGTTGTCATTTGAAGTTCCAGTTTTTCCAGCCGCTGGTCTATTTGGCATGATTCCTCGAACTACTGCACCTGTTCCACTAATGGTTACTTGTTGTAACGCATAAGTTAAATCTGCCATTACATCTTTATTAAATACTTCTTGCGCTTGAATTTTTCCTTGATACAAAATTCCTTTGTTGGCACCTTTTACTTCGCTAATTATGAATGGTTTGGCATAAATTCCTTGGGCTGCAAAAGTGGCATACGAGGCAGCCAAATCAATTACGTGTGGACTTGCAACACCAAGTGATACCGAAGGTGCGGCAACCATTTCAACATTTTCTGGAATTCCAGCTCGCCTTGCTACATCAACTACTTTATCTAAACCAACTTTCATACCAAGTGGAACATAAACTGTATTTACCGAGTGAATAGTCGCGTTTAATAATGAAATGTCACCCCACTTTTCATCGCCATAATTATTAACTTCATATGGTCGACCTAAACCGTCGTCATAAACTTTTGGTGAGTCGCCATTCCAAATAGATGTAAGTGGAACTCCTTGTTCTAGTGCTGCAATTAGTGCAAATGGTTTGAAAGATGATCCGGCTGAAGTTATTCCTTGAGTGGCAGCATTAAATTGATACTTTAAATAATCTTTTCCACCATACATCGCAAGTATTTCGCCAGTACCTGGACGTATCGCCACCAAACCAATGTGTAAATTTTCTGGCGCTTTCGCCGGCGCTTGTTTATCAACTGCGTCAACTGCTGCTTGTTGTGCATCTTTGTCTAAAGTTGTTTTGATTACATAACCACCGATTAATAATTGTTCGTCAGTAAATCCAAGATTATTTATCAACCCTTACCGTCCGATGATCCCAAGCAACGCCAACCCGATATCACCCTTGCCAAAGCAAAATTAGCTTGGGAGCCCAAAGTAAAACTGGAAGATGGGCTGAAAGAAACAATCGCTTACTTTAAAAAGCTCTTAAACTAAACTAAGACTCATGAATCAATTAGCGCCACCCAAGGCGCAAGTGCGACGAATTCGCTCCTTTGTCAAAAGAGCGGGCCGCACGACTAAAGCCCAAGAACGAGCAATCACTAATCTTGGTTCTCAGTTCTTATTACCATATCAAGAAGCACCATTTGATTGGTCAGTATTTGAACAGGGCTATCAAAACTCCCCTCGGATCTTAGAGATTGGTTTTGGAATGGGTGAAACAACCGCCTTGATTGCGCAAGAACGGTTCAGTGATATTTTTTTAGGACTCGAGGTTCATGAGCCCGGGGTTGGCGCTTTATTAAAACGAATTGGCGAACTCAATTTATCCAATTTGAGGTTAATTGCTCATGACGCTGTGGAAGTTTTGAACTCCATGATTGAACTCAATTCATTGGATGGAGTGCATATTTTCTTCCCCGATCCATGGCACAAAATGCGGCATCATAAACGTCGACTAATTCAAAATGAGTTTGTTCAATTATTGATATCACGATTGAAGACCGGTGGCTATATTCATTTAGCAACGGACTGGTATCATTATGCTGAGCAAATGTTGTTAGTTCTTAATCATCAAACTAATCTACAGAATCAATCAACCCAGAAGGTCACGCTCAGTGCAATCCAAATTGTGGATGAAGATCAGAGAATTGGTGGAATCCAATTTAAGCCTGAGGAGTTAAGGAGCTTGCATCTAGGATTTGTTGATAGACCCAAGTATCGACCGACAACAAAATTTGAGAATCGTGGAATTCGCTTGGGTCATGGTGTATGGGACCTGCTTTACAAAAAGCAATAGACCCAATCACTGAAAGTCAAAAAACTTAGAGTCCCATACAAACGTATTTCATCTCGAGGTATTCATCAATACCCCATGAGCTGCCCTCACGACCAAGGCCCGATTGTTTAACGCCGCCAAAGGGTGCTACTTCATTGGAAATCAGCCCTGTATTGACACCGACCATACCAAATTCTAGAGCTTCGGCCACTTTCCAAACGCGGCCAATGTCACGGCTATAAAAGTAGGATGCCAATCCATATTGACTACTATTGGCTAGTTTGATGACCTCGTCGTCGCTCTCAAAGGGAATCACCGGGGCTACTGGACCAAATGTCTCTTCATAGGTGACTAACATATTGTTAGTAACGTTGGCAAGTACGGTGGGTTCATAAAAAGTCCCACCTAAATTAGAACGTTTGCCACCAACAATTAGTTTTGCACCTTTGCTGATTGCGTCGGCTACAT
>CAXBQO010000004.1:0-25377 GCA_963977945.1 uncultured bacterium | reverse complement strand
TTCATTTCGCTACCTTCTCATATTTTCCATTTGTAAATCTGTATTAATTTGAATTGGCTTTGAAGTGGCGGGTGAAGGATTCGAACCTTCGAAGGCAAAGCCGGCGGATTTACAGTCCGCTCCCATTGGCCACTCGGGCAACCCGCCGAATTAGCAATGATTTAAGAACATCAAATGCGTTGCGAAGATTACCTAATAAATTCACTTTGAGGTAATCCTTTAATAATTTATGGTCAAATTAAGTAGCAATTTGCATCTGATTTCCTTAGAAATTGTGTGGCATTTAAAATCAATACATGGCTGATTCAAGTTTTGATGTCGTTTCAAAAATAGACCAAATGGAACTAGACAACGCATTTAATCAAGCAGAACGAGAACTAGGCACTCGGTTTGATTTTAAAAATACTGGTACAAAATTGACCAAAACCAATCTACAAATTTTGATTGAATCTGAAACCGAAGAGCGTGCGAAAGCGGCGCTAGATGTTTTGAAAGATAAATTGGTCAAACGAAATGTTTCTCTCAAGCACCTAGATGCAAAAGAGCCAGAACTCAGTGGAAAGATTTATAAAATTAATTGCACTTTTACCGAAGGTATTTCAACTGAGAACGGTAAAAAAATCGCTAAATTGTTGAAAGAAGAAGGGGCAAAATCAATCAAAGCCCAGATTCAAGGTGACGCTGTAAGAGTTTCAAGCAAAAGTAAAGATGATCTGCAAGCTGCAATTGCGCTGATCAAATCAAAAACTTGGGATTTTGCAGTTCAATTTACAAACTATCGATGAAAAATAATCGATTTGGGTTGGGACTTTTTTACGGTTTCGGCGCATATGTAATTTGGGGGTTACTGCCAATTTATTGGCGGTGGTTATCGCGAGCGAGCGCTTTTGAAATTCTGACTCATCGTGCTATTTGGTCACTCTTTTTTTGCTTTTTACTTCTGGTTTATCAGCGCCATCTGAAAAACACATTATCGCTAATAAAAAATCTGCGCACATTTTCGTTGCTCGCCCTAACTGCACTTTTACTTACAGCAAACTGGACCATCTATATCTGGTCAGTAAGCGTTGATCGCGTAGTAGAAGCTTCGCTTGGTTATTACATCACTCCACTGGTAGCGGTTACTTTTGGAGTATTCGCTTTGAAAGAAAAACTGCGACCATTACAAAAAATCTCAGTCACTTTGGCGGCTATTGGAGTCGCAATTTTGACTTTCGCGTACGGTCGCTTGCCTTGGATTGCACTTGGCCTAGCTGTTAGTTGGGGTTCTTACAGTTTGATTAAGAAAAAACTAAATGCTGGAGCGCTAGAAACATTATCAGTTGAAACTTTTGTGGCATTTTTTCCGAGTTTCTTCTACCTCTGGCACATAGAAGCAAATGGCAGCGCCCAATTCGGACAAGATTTGAATTTTTCTTTAAAATTAATTTCGGCTGGAATTTTCACAGTCATTCCACTACTTATGTTTAATGCCGCAACAACGAGATTGCCATTAACAATTACCGGGCTACTTCAGTACATCACTCCAACAATTATGTTTTTAGTCGGAATTTTTTCATTTAATGAAAATTTAGAGTTTTCAAAGATGATTGGATTCATTTTTATTTGGGGCGCCCTAGCATTTCTAGGTAGTGACTTAATTAAATCAGCGCGATCTTTCAACTAATAAAGAAGTTAATTTAATTAAAGCACTTCTTGCTGGAATATCTGGCAATTTCATTAAAATTTCATTTGCCTCTTTTGCAAGACTTTGTAGGTATTCTCTAGCTTGATTCATCGCATTATGTTTACGCAGTTCAGATAAAACACTAGAAATTTCCGATTCGGCCACCGGGCCACTTAATTTTTTAATCAGATTTTCATCTGCAGCATTATTCGCCTGCTTGACCAATAAAGTGATCAAAGTTGGCACGCCTTCGCGTAAATCAGTACCTGGAACTTTTCCTGATTCTGTCATTTCACTTGCCACATCCAGCACATCATCTGCGACTTGGAATGCAATACCAATTTTTTCACCATACTGAGTTAACAATTCAATCTGTTCATTGGCAGTGCCAGAGAGCATTGCACCAAATCTTGCGCTAGTTGCTATCAGTGATGCAGTTTTATCACTTACTACTTTCAAATAATTTTCTACAGTTAAATCTGGTTTATCTTTATTTTGAGTCTCGCAAATCTGACCAATTACCAATCTTTCAAAAGTTTTCGCTTGTAATCGAACCGCTTCCGGACCTAAATCTGCCAACAAATCTGAGGCTTTTGAAAATAAATAATCACCAGTCAAAATTGCTACGACATTCCCCCAGCGATCATTCGCGCTCTGTACACCACGGCGTAATTTCGCTTCATCCATAACATCGTCGTGATACAAAGTTGCAAGATGTGTTAATTCACAAACAACAGCTGATTCCACAATTCCCTTTGAATTTTCATTACCAAACTGCGCCGCCAACAATGTGAGTAATGGTCTAAGTCTTTTTCCACCTGCTTCAACTAAATGCCGAGAAGTTTCAACTACTAACGGATAATCCCCTTTTATATGAGAGCGAAGTAATTCCTCAACTTTTAAAAGTTGTTGCTCTAATCGCGCTTCTAATTGCGAATCGATTCCGGTCAAACCGATCTTTGACATGTATTTACTTTATAAAAAGTGCGAAAGATTGGGTGAGGTTAAGTAGTAATGACGGGAATATTCCCAAAATTAAACTGGCCGCAGTAGTTGTTGTGATTGCAATTCGACTTCGCAATGAAGGAATTGCAATAGATACTGAATCAATTTGCGGCTCTGAAATAAACATCAACAAAATCACGCGAATATAGAAAAATGCGGCTAGCGCAGAGGATAAAACTCCAAATACAACTACAGCGATATTTCCAGTTTCATATGCGGCCGAGAAGATTGCGAATTTTCCAATGAATCCACTTGTTAACGGAATTCCAGCAAATGACAGCAGCAAGAAAGCAAATGCACCTGCGATTAATGGACTTTTTTTGCCAAGCCCTGCCCATTTATTTAAATCAGTTACTTCACCAGTTGCATCTCGCACCAAAGTAATAACGCCGAAAGCTGCCAATGTCGAAAACGCATAAGTTGTTAAATAAAAGAGCGAAGCGGATAAACCTGATTTATTTAGCGCAATTACGCCGGTCAAAATAAATCCGGCATGTGCGATAGATGAAAATGCCAACATACGTTTTACATCTCGTTGTGCAATTGCAACCGCTGAGCCAAATACCATTGTGATAATTGCAATTACCGAAATGATTGGTCGCCATTGTGCTGCAATTGGCGAGAACACAACATAAAAAATTCGCAAAATTGCCCCAAATGCGGCCACTTTTGTAGCCGCCGCCATGAATGCAGTTACTGATGTTGGCGCTCCCTGATAAACATCTGGAGTCCAAGCGTGAAATGGAACTGCACTTATTTTGAAAAGTAATCCAACCGAGATAAAAACTAAACCAATTAATACAAATACATCATTGCCAAATCCACCACTGACTGCACTAGCAATATCGGTTAAATAAACCGAACCTGATATTCCATATAAGAATGCCGCGCCAAATAAGAAAAAGGCTGATGAATATGCGCCGAGCAAGAAGTACTTAAGTGCTGCTTCTTGCGATAACAATCGACGTCTACGGGACAACCCAGCCAGCAAATAAAGTGGCAATGAAAATACTTCGAGTGCGACAAATAAAGTTATCAAATCGCTGGCACAGGTAAACAACATCATTCCGCTTAATGCAAATGAAAGTAGCGGATAAATCTCAGTTTGAATTCGCCCACGCACATTAGATTCTTGCTCTTCTGCCGAACCTGGAATTGCCGATGCTTGCGAAACAAATTGTTCTTGATCGGCAATAAGAAGCAAGGAAAATAAACCAACAATCAATATTGTGGCTTGCAAATATATTGCTGATTTATCAATTACTACCGAACCAATTGCAGCTGAGGTACTTGTGGCTCCCCGAATTCGATAAATCTGAATCAGAGCCAACAAAATTGCTCCTAATGAAATAAAGAATTGAATCATTGGCAAATTACTTCTACTTGCAAAAGCTTCTGCTAACACACCAATTACTGCAGCTGCCAGAATAATTAGCATCGGTGAAAGCAGTAGGTACTCAAAACTTGGCGTGGTCAACATTATTTCTTCACCTTACTTGCCGGGTCCGAGTAACCGTTATTTGAAATAACGGTCTTAGCGGTTGGATTTATTAAATCTATAACTGGTTTGGGAAAGATACCCAGCAAAATAATTATTGCCAGTACTGGTGCGATTGCGATTTTTTCTCTGGTTGTAAGGTCAGCTAAGTTTTCATTTCCTACTGCGGTTTTACCGTGAAGTGCACGTTGCACCGGAATCAATATGTACAAAGCAGCCAAAATAATTCCGATTGTGCCGATTACCGCAGCAACTGGATACCTTGTAAATGTGCCAACTAAAACTAAAAATTCACTGACAAAGCTGGCTAATCCAGGAAGTGCTAATGAACTTAATCCGGCAATAAAAAAGCACCAAGCCATAACCGGAGTAACTCTTTGTAATCCACCAAAATCAGCGATGACCGCAGATTTTCTACGGGCAATCATCCAACCGGCAATCAGGAACAACGCTGCGGTTGAAAATGCATGATTAAACATATACAAATTAGCCCCGGACATTCCTTGGGTAGTCATTGCAAAAATTCCCATAGTGATAAATCCAAAGTGTGAAATTGAAGTAAATGCGATTAATCCGCGAATATCTTTTTGACCAATTGCAACGATCGCACCATAAAGAATTGAAATCAAAGAAAATGTAATTATCATCGGTGTGAAATAAGTACTTGCCTCGGGAAAAAGTTTCAAACAAAACTTGATCATTCCGTAAGTACCAACTTTGTCTAGAACTCCAACCAGTAGTACTGATGTTCCAGTGGTTGCAGATCTAGCTGCATCTGGCAACCAGGTATGAAATGGCCAAAGTGGCGCTTTAATTGCAAATGCTAAGAAAAATCCTAAAAACAAAAAGTTCTGAGTGGTTTGATCAATTTGCAGTGTCGATAACTTTTCAATATCAAAAGTCTTACCAATTTGATTACCAGCTATTACATACGTTCCGATTATTGATGCCAACATCAACAACCCACCAAACAAGCTGTAGAGCAAAAACTTCACAGCCGCGGCTGCGCGTTCGCCATTTCCAAACCCAGCAATCATGAAATAGACCGGAATCAACATCGCTTCAAAAAACACGTAGAACAAGAACAAATCAGTAGCGGCAAAAACGCCAATCATGAAAAGTTCCAAAATTAATACCAAAATGTAAAAACTCTTACTGCTCCAGCGGCCAGAATCAGCCTCGTTCCATGTCGCCAGCAAAACAATTGGAACCAAAATTACTGACATCAAAATTAAAACTGCAGAAATTCCATCAACTCCAACTGAATAGTTGATGCCAAAAGCAGAAATCCAGGATCTAGATTCTGAAAACTGTAATGAAGTGTTTGCTGAATCAAATCCCACGATTAAGTAGATTCCTAAAACCATTACAAATAGAGAAATCGCTAGTGCTACTTTTTTAATAGTTTCAATTTTGTCGGTGGGAATCAGATAAATCGCTGCTGCGCCAAGTAAACAAACCAACATCATGATTGTTAAAAGACTCACAAGGTCACCAGCCAAATCGTGAGAATTAATGCACTTACACCAATAATCATTAGCAGCGCATAACTTCTCACATATCCCGTTTGTAACTTACGCAAAGTTTGTCCGGCATCAAGTGAAAGTGTTCCGACCAGACGCACAAGCCCATCAATCACTAATCGATCGATATTAAGTAATGATTTAACTAAGCCTTGGCCAGGTACTACCAGGACTGAATTATTAAAGTCATCTTGTAATAAATCTTTACGAGCAAATTTTGTAAATATTGAAACTTTTTCTGGCGCTACAGCCGGAACATCCTTTAAGTATTTAGAAATTGCTACAGCTACACCAATCAATACTGCAACAATCGCAGCGATTGAAATACTTGTCGCAGAATAATGTTCAACTAAATGTTGTTCTCCCGCTGGATTTACAACTGGTCGTAACCAATTTACTAATGACTCACCTTTGGTAAATAAGAAACCTGTAGATATAGAACCAATTGCCAGAATCACCATCGGCGCAGCCATTAAAAACGGAGCTTCGTGTGGTTCATCGGCACGATTGCTCCATCTTTCTTTTCCAAAAAAAGTCATCAGCATTACTCGTGACATATAGAAGGCAGTTATTGCTGCACCAAGTAATGCAACGGCACCAAAAATTAAACCCGAAATACCCTCATGATTTAGCGCAGTTTCAATAATTTTGTCTTTTGAATAAAACCCGGCAAAAGGTGGCACACCAATAATTGCCAAATAACCCAAACCAAATGTGACAAAAGTCAGCGGCATAAATTTTCCGATGCCTCCGTATTTACGCATGTTTACTTCATCATGCATTCCGTGCATTACCGAACCTGCACCAAGAAACATGCCAGCTTTGAAAAAGCCATGTGTTAAAAGATGCATGATTGCAAACGCGTAACCAACCGGTCCTAAGCCGGTCGCCAAAATCATGTATCCAATTTGAGACATTGTCGATGCTGCCAAAGCTTTCTTGATGTCATCTTTTGCCATACCGACAATCGCGCCAAACAACAATGTAATTGCACCAATTACCATCACCATTAGTTGTGCGGTGGGTGCAACATCAAAAATAAAATTAGATCTGGCAATTAAATAAACACCGGCAGTTACCATTGTCGCAGCGTGAATCAATGCTGACACTGGAGTTGGGCCAGCCATCGCATCGCCTAGCCAAGATTGCAACGGAAATTGCGCAGATTTTCCGCAAGCTGCCAATAGCAACATCAATCCGATAGCAGTCAGTGCAGAATTAGATGCCGATTCAGCATGAAGAGCAACATCTTTGAAAGCAACCGAACCAAAATTTGCAAACATCAACATCACCGCGATTGATAAACCAAAATCACCAACTCTATTTGCCACAAATGCTTTTTTAGCAGCGGTCGCATACTCCGGTTTTTGATTCCAAAATCCAATTAATAAGTAGGAAGCAAGACCTACGCCTTCCCAGCCAACATAAAGATTTAAATAGGAATCTCCCAGAACCAACAGCAACATGGCGGCGATAAAAAGATTTAAATATGCAAAGAATCTGCGGCGATCACGATCTTCTGACATATACGCAATGGAATAGATATGAATCAAAGTGCCTACACCGGTAATCAGCAATACAAAACAAACAGATAGTTGATCTAGCAAAAGAGATGCATCGACTTTAAAATCGCCAACCGATATCCACTCAAATAACTTTTGAGTCACCGCCCGATTTGAAACATCTCTTGATTGCATTGCAAAAAATTCAACTAAGCCAATAGCAAATGAACAGGCTGAAGCCAACGTCCCAATAATGTGGCCAACTTTGTCGACTCTGCGACCGGCTAATAACAAAATTGCCGAAGAAATCAGCGGAATAAGAATTAAATAAAGCAGATTTGTTGAAGTTGTCATCGATTCAACAAACTTGCATCATCAATTGATGCAGATCGGCGGGATCTAAAAATCGTAACGATGATGGCTAGACCAACAACAACTTCGCACGCAGCAACAACCATCGTAAAGAAAGCCACAACTTGGCCATCTAAATTTCCATTAATTCTTGAAAAAGTAACGAATGCTAAGTTCGCAGCGTTCAGCATTAATTCAATGCACATAAACACCACGATTGAATTCCGCCTAATCACAACTCCGATTGCACCAATCGTGAAGAGCAAGGCTGATAAGTAAAGATAGTTAGCGATATTCATTAATCCCGCTCTTCTTTATTTTCAGTTAATTCGAACTCTTTGCTAGATAAGACATCACCGCGTGCTTCTAAAACTCGAGAAATTGAAGATGATGCCGCGCTGCCATCTGGTAATCGAGCTGGCACATCCACCGCGTTATGCAGTGCGTAAACACCAGGTCCTGGTAATCCGGCCGCGGTTTCCAATTTCGATCCGCGAAATCTTGCCGCTGAGAGATCGCGTTGGGAAAACTTAGATTTTAATTTCTGCGAATGGGCCAAAACCATAGCGCCTAACGCTGCCGTGATTAACAAGGCAGAAATCACTTCAAACGCCCACACGTATTTTGTAAATAAAAGTTGGGCAAGTCCTTGAACATTTCCATTTTGATTTGCAATTGCTAATCCGTATGCGTCATGACTAGTTGTTGCTCTGCCAATTAGAGAAATTAACAATCCGCCAATTCCAACTGCAGCAGTGATTGCAATCGGACGTAAAAATTTTATATTTTCCTTTAAAGAGTCGGCGCTATCTACACCAACTAACATCAGAATAAATAAGAACAACATCATTACCGCTCCGGTATAGACAACAATCTGCACAATTCCTAAGAACAATGCTTCTTGTGCGATATAAAAAATCGCCAGCGAAATCATTACCCAAGCAAGTAAAAGTGCAGAATGAACCGCTTTCTTAACAATTAACATTCCAATCGCTGCCAGCACCGTTAATGGCGCCAAAATCCAGAACATTGTTGCTTCTGGCGATTTGGTCATGCCAACTTCAAGTGCGGTTCTAATCATTTGTTACTTTTCCTTGTGATGGGTGCGCACTTGTTACTTCACCGCGATAATAATTTTCATCTGTAGTGTTTGGATACATCGGATGCGGTGGTTTAACCATTCCGTTTCTTAGCGGGGCAAGAAGATCCTCTTTTTCAAAAATTAATTTGCCACGTTGGTCATCGGCTAATTCATATTCATTTGTCATTGTTAGCGCGCGAGTTGGACATGCTTCAATACATAAACCGCAAAAAATACAGCGCAAATAATTAATTTGATAAACCTTGCCATAACGTTCGCCCGGAGAAAAATTCTCACCCGGTTTATTGTTTGCACCTTCAACATAAATTGCATCTGCTGGGCATGCCCAAGCACATAATTCACATCCGATACATTTTTCTAAACCATCTGGATGGCGATTTAATTGATGGCGGCCGTGAAATCTTGGCGCGGTTGGCTCTTTTACTTCTGGGTATTGAACCGTATTAACTTTTTTGAACATTGATCTAAAAGTCACCCAAAAACCTTGCAACTGCTTCAACACAGGTGCCGGAGTTTGATCGGGAATTATTTTGGCATCTTTTTCAGCCTTGCTAAGACCGAACTCATCATTGCGCGGAATTAATCCATCGGTCATCGCTTTGCCTCATTCTTGATTTCTATTACTTGGTTTGTTTGATTTGAAATTGGAATTGGAAAATCAGGTGCTTGAGTATTCACTTCTTTATAGGCTGCTGCATTTTTAACTTTTGCGTTATCTGCAAAATTAGAAATTACTAAATAAACAAGTACTACTGCGAAAGCAAAACCGAAGATTAAATATTGCGGCGCACCTTGATGTGACATTACACGCAGAGTTGAAACAATTAGAATCCAAGCAATTGAAACTGGAATCAATGTTTTCCAGCCAAATTGCATAAATTGGTCGTAACGCAATCTTGGTAGCGTGCCGCGCAGCCAAACAAACACAAAAAAGAAGATTAAAACTTTGGCAAAGAACCAGAAAATTGTGAACCATCCGCCAAGCCAGGATTCAGTAAAACCTAAACCTGGGAATGCGCGATAACCACCTAAAAATAATGTTGTTGCCAGCGAACTAACCGCCAAAATATTTATGTATTCCGCTAAGAAAAATAACGCGAACTTTAAAGATGAATATTCGGTGTGAAAGCCGCCCACTAATTCACCTTCGGCCTCGGCTAAATCAAATGGCGCACGATTGGTTTCACCCACCATTGAAATGCAATAAATTGCAAAAGATGGGAGAAGAATTACTGCGTACCACCATCTGTCTTGCGCGGCGACAATATCTGAAGTCGACATTGATCCGGCATAAATAAAAACTGCAACTAATGACAAAGCCATTGCTACTTCATAAGAAATAACTTGCGCAGAAGATCGCAACCCGCCAAGAAGTGGGTAGGTAGATCCAGAAGACCAACCTGCCAAAACAATTCCGTAAACACCAACTGATGCCACAGCTAATATATAAAGAACTCCAACTGGTAAATCAGTTAATTGCATAACTGTTTTGTGGCCAAAGAAACTTACCTCGCCAGTTAATGGAATAACTGCAAATGCCATAAAACAAGTAGTGGCTGAAATTATTGGTGCGATTATAAAAACAACTTTGTCGGCAGTCTTTGGAATTAAATCCTCTTTCAGTGCCAACTTCACACCATCGGCTAAACCTTGAATGATTCCAAATATGCCAACGCGATTTGGGCCAAGTCTTAATTGCATTCTGGCAACTATTCGTCTTTCACCCCACACCGCCAAAATGGTTAGTACGACGCAAAAAATAAAAACAAATAAGCCTTTTAATGCAATTACCCAACCAGGATCTTGGCCTAATAATTGTGCAACTGAACCAGCAGAAGTAATCATGCTTTGCTTACCTGCACTTTGATTCCGCTTGGATTTTGCAAATTTTTAACTAGCTGCGAATTTTCAGAGTTTCTTGGTAGCCAAACAATTTGATCATCAGTTTCCACAATTTTTAATGGTGCAGTAATCGAAAAATTATTTGCCGAAACTTTTACCTTTTCACCAGGCTTGATATTTAATTTTTCTGCTTTGGTTTTGCTTAAAGCGATAAAGGTTTTTCGAGCGGTTCCGGCTAGATTTTCTTCCCCCTCTTGCAGTGAACCTTTGTCTAGCAATTGTCGCCAAGAGTTTAAAACCGCTTCATTTTCTGCCAAATTCAATGAATTAATTTGTTTTGCGCTCGCGGATTTATGCCAAGAATTGTTTGATTGTTTCCAATTTTCAAACTGTGAAATTTCACTTGCCGCTTGTTTAACAGTTGGCAAATTAATTGGTCGTTTCATCTCATCTGCCAACATCGAAAGTATTCGAACATCAGATCTATTTAGCGATTCGACCGCGGCTTCAAAGCTACGAGCTTTTCCTTGCCAATCTAGGAACGTGCCACTTTTTTCAACCACAGCAGCCACTGGCAAGATGACTTGAGCAATATCAGTTGCGCTTCCAAATCTAATATCCATCGCAATTATTTTTTTCTGACTCAACTTCTCTTTTGCATTTTGCGAAATATCTAACGGATCTGCGCCACCAATTAAAACCGCATCTGCTAATTCGATTATTTCCGCGGTTGACTTGCCCGGATTACTTGGTAAATCTTTTGTAGCCCAAACAGTTTGCACATCTACTTTTGCAGCTGAATCTGAAACTGGCCGAAATCCTGGCAAAAGATTTCCGATTGCTCCAGCAGTTATTGCTGCAACTTCACCAGCGCGACGTGGAACCCATGCAATTTTTGATTTATTTTTAGCTGCAATTTCATCTACTTTGCTTAGTAATCCATCAGTTTCTAGCGCACGCTCTCCGACCAAAATTACCGAGCGTTCTGTCAATCCAGAAATTGATTCAATTGCAGCCAATTCAAAACCGGCACTGGCGGCAATAAATTTTGCTTTTAGTTTCTCACTGCCACGACTTTTAATTGGTGAGACAACAGTTACTGGCACGCTTCTTTTATTAACTGCCTTTAAAATTCTTAAAAATATAATCGGCGACTCATCTTCTGGCTCGAATGAAATTAAAATAATTTGATCTGCTAGATCGATGTCCTTGTAGGTAGCAGTCGACCGTGAGTTTGCTAAGAAATTTTGCTCCTCTTCTGAATGCGGTCTGGCACGAAAATCAATATCGTTTGTTTGCAAAGCTATTCGAGCAAACTTGCTATAACCATAAGCATCTTCCAATGTTGCTCGACCACCCATTAGTACTGCCGGAGATTTCGCATTTTTTAATATCTCAGCAGCGGCAGACAATGCCTCTGGCCAAGATGCTTCTCTTAATACTCCAGATTCATCGCGCACATAAGGTGAAGTGATTCGATTTCGCGCCGATTCATATTTAAATGCCCAACGTCCTTTATCGCAGTTCCACTCTTCGTTAACTGAAGGATCATCTCCAGCTAATCTGCGTAAAGTTTTTCCGCGTCTGACATCGGTGCGCATTGCACATCCAGATGCGCAATGTTCGCAAGCAGATGGATTTGAAACTAAATCAAAAGGGCGCGCTCTAAATCTGTATGTAGCTCCAGTTAATGCACCGACCGGACAAATCTGTACGGTGTTACCTGAATAATAAGAATCAAAAGGTTCTTTTTCATAAATTCCAACTTGTTGCAGCGCGCCGCGTTCATTCAAAGTGATGAAAGGATCTCCGGCAATTTGTTCAGAAAATCTGGTGCAGCGTGCGCACAAAACGCACCGCTCTCTATCTAACAAAACTTGCGAAGAAATCGCCACTGGTTTTTCAAATGTGCGCTTTACGCCTTCATAACGAGATTCACCATTTCCATTACTCATCGCTTGATTTTGTAATGGACACTCGCCACCTTTATCGCAAACTGGACAATCCAATGGATGATTAATGAGCAATAACTCCATAATTCCTTTTTGCGCTTTGTCGGCTACTTGAGAAGTAAGTTGAGTTTTAACTTCCATCCCATTTTCAACTGGAATCGTGCAAGATGCTTGTGGTTTTGGAAATGCCCGACCATTTATTGAAATATCAACCAAACATTGTCGGCATGCTCCAGCCGGTGCCAATAATGGGTGATCACAAAAACGTGGAATTTGAATTCCTAATTTTTCTGCCGCTCGAATTACAAGTGTTCCTTTTGGAACAGTTACATCAAATCCATCAATTTTTAATGTGACATCAGTTGATGTTACTAATTGCTCACTCATTAGACCGCACTACCTTCAAACAAAGTTGCCGCTACCGGATCAAATGGACAACCACCATTTTGTAGATGTTGCAAATACTCACCACGGAAATATTTCAACGAGGAAATAATTGGAGCAGCAGCACCATCTGCCAATGCGCAAAATGATCGCCCAGCAATGTTGTCGCACAAATCTAATAATTTATCTAAATCAGCTTCGCTACCGCGGCCAGCTTCTAAATCTGCCAACGCTTGAACTAACCACCAAGTTCCTTCGCGACAAGGGGTGCATTTTCCGCAAGATTCATGTTTATAAAACTCGGTCCAACGAAGTACCGCTCTAACTATGCAAGTTGTTTCATCAAAAATCTGTAACGCTTTTGTACCAAGCATTGAACCTGCTGCGGCAACACCTTCATAATCCAATGGAATATCTAAATGCTGATCGGTAAAAATTGGAGTTGAAGATCCACCTGGTGTCCAAAACTTTAATTTATGACCTTTTCTGATTCCGCCGGCTAACTCCAAAAGTTCTCGCAATGTAATTCCTAGCGGCGCTTCAATTTGTCCTGGATTTTTTACGTGGCCAGAAAGAGAGTACAACGTAAATCCTTTACTTTTTTCAGTTCCCATTGCCGCAAACCAAGCAACTCCGTTATCAATAATTGCTGGAACTGAGGCAATTGATTCCACGTTATTAACCACAGTTGGTTTTGCATACAAACCAGCAATCGCAGGAAATGGTGGGCGCAATCTTGGTTGACCACGGAATCCTTCTAGTGAATCCAATAATGCAGTTTCCTCACCGCAGATATATGCACCAGCGCCGGCGTGCAAAGTTAGTTCTAAATCAAATCCACTTCCTAAAATATTTTTTCCTAATAACTTAGATTCATAAGCATCACTTATTGCTTGCTGCAATCTGCGAACTACGTGAACTACTTCGCCCCGAATATAAATGAATGCATGGTTCGCTCTAATTGCATATGAAGCGATAATGATTCCTTCAATTAGAACATGTGGATTCGCCATCAATAATGGAGTGTCTTTACAGGTGCCAGGTTCTGATTCATCTGCATTTACAACTAAGTAATGCTCTTTGTTATCTCCTTGCGGAATAAATCCCCATTTGTTTCCAGTTGGAAAACCTGCGCCGCCTCTACCGCGCAAACCTGAATCTTTTACCAATTGAATAACTTCATCTGGTTTCATCTTTAACGCTTTAGGTAATGCTTTGTAACCACCATCGCGTTGATATCCAGCGATAGTGAAGGAATCTGGTTTATTCCAATTCGCAGTTAATACCGAAACTAATTTGCTCATACTTTGGAATCTTTCAATTTTGATAAACCAAGCAATGAGGCAGGGCCAGCGCTGACACCTTCATTCGCTAACCCATCTGAAAATCCAGCTAAAACTTCAGAGTTTTCTTTCCAAGTTCGTAATTTTTTTGGTCCACGAGTTGGCGCGGGTGGATTTCCATTTCTAGCTTTTTCAACAAACTCTCGGGCGCTTTCTACCGTTTGATTGTCATAAAACTCCCAATTGACCATCATTACCGGCGCATAATCACATGCTGCATTGCATTCGATATGTTCTAATGAAACTTTTCCATCTGCACTTACGCCGTCATGGTCTAATCCCATTTGATCTTGCAGAGCGGAATAAATCGCATCGCCACCCATAACCGCACACAAAGTATTTGTGCAAACTCCAATGTGATACTCGCCGACCGGTTTGCGTTTGTACTGCGTATAAAAACTTGCCACCGCATTTACTTCAGCGGTCGCTAAATCTAATTTTTTACCAATAAATTCAATGCCTTCATCTGTTACATAACCATAAATAGATTGCACAAAATGAAGTAGCGGCATAATCGCAGAACGTGATCTTGGATATCGCGCAATTATTTGATCCATCTTAGAAACTTGTTCGGTTGTAAATCCGAAATTGCTCATCGATCCACACCACCCATAACTGGATCAATAGAAGCAACCGCAGCAATTACATCTGCCACTTGGCCACCTTCACACATTGCAGCAGTTGATTGCAGGTTATTAAATGATGGATCTCGGAAATGAACTCGATAAGGCCTTGTGCCTCCATCTGAAACTATGTGCGCACCAAGTTCGCCACGTGGTGATTCAACAGTTGTATAAACCTGACCAGCTGGCACACGAAAACCTTCTGTTACTAATTTAAAGTGATGAATTAAAGCTTCCATCGATTGCCCCATTATTTGGCGAATATGTTCTAATGAATTTCCCATTCCATCAGCACCAATTGATAATTGAGCCGGCCAAGCAATTTTCTTATCGGCAACCATTACTGGAGCGCCTGCTAATTTTTCAAGTTGATCAACACATTGCTCAACAATTCTTAGCGATTGCTCTAACTCTTGCATGCGAATTAAAAATCTGCCGTAAACATCACAAGAGTTTGTAGTTGGAATATCAAATTCATAATTTTCATAACCACAATATGGTTGGGCTTTTCTTAGATCCCACGGAAGCCCAGCGGCGCGAAGCACTGGTCCGGTGATTCCTAAAGTTGTGCAACCGGCTAAATCTAAGTAACCGATTCCAACTGTTCGCTTCATCCAAATTGAATTACCAATTAATAATTTTTCATTGTCTTTAAAGTTTTTGCGAAGTTCAACCACAGTTTCACGAATCTTCTTTAAGCCACCCTCTGGAATATCTTGCGCCACTCCACCAGGACGTACATAAGCCATGTTCATACGCAATCCAGAAATCATTTCAAAAATATCCAAAACCTTTTCGCGTTCGCGGAATGCAAAGATCATCGGTGAGAGAGCGCCAAGTTCAAGCGCACCAGTTCCCAACGCCACCATGTGTGAAGAAATACGATTGAACTCCATCATTAAAACCCGCAAAATCGTGGCTTTTTCAGGAACTTCATTAGTAATTCCTAATAACTTCTCTACCCCTAAACAAAAAACAGTTTCATTAAAAAGTGGTGATAAATAATCCATTCGCGTTACAAAAGTGACGCCTTGTGTCCAATTTCTAAATTCAGTATTTTTTTCTATTCCAGTGTGTAAATAACCAATTCCGCAACGGGTTTCAGTAACGGTTTCTCCTTCAAGCTCCAGTACCAAACGCAAAACTCCGTGAGTTGAAGGGTGTTGTGGTCCCATGTTTACAACAACGCGCTCTTCTTTTGTTGCACCAATTTCAGTTGACAATGAATCCCAATCACCGCCGGTTACTGAATAAACCCGTCCTTCTGTGGTTTCGCGGAAAGATGCGTACGGATCAAATTCGGTGAAGGTACTCATTGATATGACCTGCGTTGCGATGGAGCCGGAACGGTTGCACCTTTATATTCAATATCTATTCCGCCAAGTGGATAATCTTTTCGTTGCGGATGGCCTGGCCAATCATCTGGCATCAAAATTCTGGTTAAGCCAGGATGTCCATCAAAAATTACGCCAAACATGTCAAAACATTCCCGCTCATGCCAATTTGTGCCAGCCCAAATATTTACAAGTGATGGTAAATGTGGATTGCTATCTGGAACACATACCTCTAACCGAACTCTTTGATTTTTAGTAATCGACAAAAGTGCATATACAACATGTAACTCACGATTTTTTTCATTCGGATAATGCACCCCGCTGACACTGGTACACATTTCAAATCGCAATTTATCTCGCAAAATCTTTGCGGTATCTACTAATCGATATGGCTTAACAAATAATGTTAACTCGCCTCGATCTACAACTACTTTCTCAATTGCATCAGCGAAATCTGGATAACTTTGTTCTAATTCATTTGCGACTTCATCAAAATAACCACCGTATGGCTTTTCAGTTGAACCAGTAAAAATTTGAGTTTTTACTAGACCGCCATAACCTGAGGTATCACCAGTTCCACTTACGCCAAACATTCCTTGAGGTTTTGACTCTGAATTTTTATCTAGCTGATCACTCACGCCAACAATCCCTTCAATTGATGTGTTGGTTTTGCAGCAAGTGCAGCTTTTTCTACCTCTTTAATAACTTTTTCGCGGTTTGCTCCTAATTTTTCATCACTAATTTGCTCGTGTAATTTCAAAATCGCATCCATCAACATTTCAGGTCGTGGCGGACAACCGGGCAAATAAATATCTACCGGAACAATGTGGTCAACGCCTTGCACAATTGCATAGTTATTAAACATTCCACCAGATGAGGCACATGCACCCATTGATAAAACCCATTTTGGTGCCGCCATTTGATCGTAAATTTGTCGAAGTACCGGAGCCATTTTGTTGCTAACTCGGCCAGCCACAATCATTAAATCTGCTTGCCGAGGAGATGCTCGGAAAACTTCCATTCCAAATCGAGCCAAGTCATAACGACCAGCGCCCGCTGCCATCATTTCAATAGCGCAACAAGCTAAACCAAATGTGGCTGGCCATAAAGAGTTCTTGCGCATGTAACCTGCAAGTTTTTCCACGGTTGTTAAAAGAAAACCGCTAGGAAGTTTCTCTTCTAAACCCATTTTTAATCCCATTCCAATCCACCGCGACGCCACACATATGTATAAGCAACAAATACTGTTGCAATAAACAAAATCATTTCAACTAAACCAAATAGGCCAAGTTGATCAAATGTGACCGCCCATGGATATAAAAATACGATTTCAATATCAAACACAATGAACAACATCGCAGTTAAAAAATACTTAACTGGAAATCTGCCACCACCGGCAGCTGCCGGAGTCGGTTCAATTCCACATTCGTAAGCATCTGACTTTGCGCGGTTGTATCTTTTTGGACCAGTAATAAATGCGATGGCTACTGAAAAAACTGCGAATCCGAATCCGATTGCCCCTATTGCCAATATCGGAACATATGGATTCATAGAATCAAATCTTAGTTTGCCGATTTCAGCCCAAATACCTAGATACTGCGTTGGGCAATGTGAACTGCGACAATTCCAAAGGTTAAATCCTGCCAAGTGACATCCTGCCATCCAGATTTCATCAACAATTTCGCCAAATTGCTTTGATTTGGCCAAGCCTTGATGCTGTTTGCAAGATATACATATGCAGATGAATCCTTTGCAAATAATCTGCTAAGAAATGGAAGAATCTTCATCAAATAGCGAAAATAAAAGTTTCTAAAAAATTTATTCGTTGGATGAGAAAATTCAACGATAACTAATTTGCCATTTATCTTTGTAACTCGATGCATTTCATTTAATGCTTTCTCGGCATCATTTGTATTTCTTAAACCAAATGAGATTGTTACTAAATCAAAACTTTGATTTGCAAATGGCAACGCCAGCGCATCAGCTTTTACAAACTTTAGATTTGGATGTTTTCGCTTTCCAACTTCCAACATTCCTTCAGAGAAATCCGCGGCAGTTACATCGGCTCCTTTTTTGCGAAGTGGTTCACTGGATGAGCCGGTACCGGCTGCTAAATCTAAAATTTTCATTCCTGGTTTTGGCGAGATTATTGATGTAACGATGCGCCGCCATCTCTTGGTCTGGCCAAAACTTAATAAATCGTTAAGTAGGTCATAGTTCTTTGCGACACCATCAAACATGTTTGATATTTGATTTGGATCTTTTTCCAGATTGGCGGTCATGTTCATATTCTCTTAGCACTAGGCTTTTCTCGCCAATTGGGTAACATCAATTGAGAAATCACAGTTGAGTAAACAGAATGCGAGTCTCAAACATTTTGAAAATAAGTACAGTTGAGATTCCCAAAATTACCAATTTATCGACGGTCAAAATTGGAAATTTGTCACTCAGTACCGCTTGGTTTCGAGGACAAACGGGCTTTGCTGGTTTTGGCGTCAAAACAAAAATTGATTTAAGCGGAAATAATCGATTTACAGATGTCAGAAAATGGTGGCAGGATCAATTAAATACTTTCCAAATAGAAAATCAATTAACCGACTTTGGCACCGGCCCACTTCTTTTCTCATCCTTTGCTTTTGTACCTTCATCTGAATCCACGTTTTTAATTCCAGAAGTCATTGTTGGCCAAAATGAAAAACGGGCTTGGATTACATGGTTTGGGGACATTAAAAGACCTGAACTACAGATAGAAAATAAAACTTCGCCTGCTGTAGCAAATCAATTCAAGTGGGCAACTGGTGCGATGTCAGAAAATGAGTGGCAAAAACAAATTTCAACTGCATTGGAAAAAATTGATAATGGCGAAATTGAAAAAGTTGTAATCGCTCGAGATTTGATTGCGGCGGCTGAGAGTGAAATTGATATTCAAAAGCTAATTACAAATTTAGAAAAAGAGTATCCAAATACTTGGGTATTTTTAAATGATGGACTTGTAGGAGCAACACCAGAACTTTTAATCAGGCTAAAGAAAAATTTAGTCACTTCCAGAATTTTGGCAGGTACTATTCAAAAAACTGGTGATGAAAATAAAGATTTGGCTCTGGCAGCATCACTGGCTAAATCATCCAAAGATTTAGAAGAACACGAGTACGCGGTTAAATCGGTAGCGGATGCACTTGATGGTTTTTGTTCATCAATAAACTCACCGGAAACTCCATTCGTATTGCATTTATCAAATGTCATGCATTTAGCCACAGATGTAACTGGAGTTATTAAAAATGATTTGAATCAGATAGATATCCTGAAATTAGTTGAAAAACTTCACCCAAGTGCTGCGGTGTGTGGAACTCCTACTGAAAAGGCTAACTCTGTTATCGCTGAGTTAGAAAAAATGGATCGACAAAGATATGCCGGTCCAGTTGGTTGGATTGATTCCACATTTGAAGGTGAATTTGGAATCGCACTTCGGTGTGGTCAAATCTCAGATGATTTAAAATCAATTCGATTGTTCGCCGGCTGCGGAATAGTGGCGATGTCAGATCCAGCGAAAGAATTGCTAGAAAGTCAGGCTAAGTTCATGCCGATGCGTACGGCATTACAAACACTTTGAGTAAGTTTTTGCATAACTTCAGCATTTACTTTTCGTTCTGGCACTTTAATCACCACTACCTCTAAACCATTAACTTCTTTATCTAAGAGTTTGCTTAATTCGCTGGCATTACTTACAACGCTGCATTTAATCGAAAAACCAGTTAATACTTGATGTAAATCAAGATTATGTGGGGTGGCAAAAAGTCGTTCAAAATCTGCAGCTTCAGCTACCGGCAACATCGAGAATATTCCGCCACCATTATTGTCAATCACAAAAATTCTTATGTTGTTCGCTACCGGGTTTGAAAAGGCAGAAACATCATGCAGCAAAGTTAAATCTCCGACTATCGCATGTGTTAGATCAAACTCTTGTGCTAATCCAAAAATAGTCGAAATATTCCCATCGATTCCAGATAATCCTCGATTAGCAAATACCTGCAATTTTTTTGACGAGCTAACAACCGCTTCAATATCTCTAGTTGGTCTAGATGCTCCTACAAAAAGTGCAGAATCTGTTGGTAGTGCTTGGCAAATCATCCTTATCGCAGTTTGCTCGCTCCATTTTATTTTGCCCAATTCATCATTTAACGATTTTGACGCTAAATTTTTCGCCTTCTGCCATTTATCTAAATCACTATTTGGTTGGCAGGATATTTCCGTTGGTAATTGATTAGATTTAATATCGGCTGCTCGTTTGTCATTTACCAAGTTGCGATCGAAGTAAGCCTGATGCTTTGCGCTATTAATAAAATTGTTTATTGACCGCGATAATGTGGTTCGACCAATAACAACAGCCCAATCTGTATTTAAATTCTTTATAATTTGAGCATCCTGCAAGAAAAGTGAAGCGTGTGAAATAGAAAATGTAAATGTAATTGGGTCTTCTGCGATTACTGGCCAATTCAATTTTTTACAAAATGCCTCAATCTCAGTGGTTTCAAATCCGCCGCGATCATGACCAATGATCACTACTCCACTTGTTAAATTTAGTTTTCCATTAGTTTGCGAATCTGCGCTTTCTGTTTCAATTTTGATTCCGTCCAGCCAATTTTCAGATATTTTTTCAATTAATGGTTCATCAAATTGCACATTCAAATGAACAGGTCCATCGACAACTATATTTTTTAAATCAATAATTGTGGCAATGTCATGAGATTTAATTACCGAGTAAAGGCCATCTTGGTATGTAGTTTGATTTGCGCCAGTGCCTCTTAGTTTGGCAGGTCGATCGGCAGTAATTAATAAAAGTTTGGCACCACTGTGATAAGCCTCAAGTAATGCCGGTAAATAGTTTGCGGCAGCAGTGCCACTCGTACAAACAGCTGCCACAAAATTATTTGAGGCTTTAGCTATTCCCAATGCAAAATAGCCAGCGCCTCTTTCATCTAGTCTGGAATGAAGATCAACTAACTGCAATTTTTCTGCTTCACTCAGCGCCAATAAAATCGGTGCGTTTCGTGATCCAGGTGAAATTACAAAATCGCTAACACCAAGTTCAATTAATTGCCTAACTAAATTTCTAGCTAATTTAGTTGCGTTCATTTAAGAAATACTCCCACACCTGATCAAATCTTTGCTGCCACCATTTATTTCGTTCTTGATCTACAGAATATTCAGCAAATCCAGATGCATCCACCTCAAAGTAACTTAAAACTCCATTTTGAATTTGTAGATGAAAGTTATCTTGTTTTGCCAAGTTCGTAGCAAAAAAGGCGGCTGTTCCCAATCCACAAGGTCCGTAAAGATTTTTTACAGATTGCGCCAGCGCCAATCCATAAGAAATTCCAATTGGCGAATCCAATGCACTTGAAACTACAACTGGTAATCCAATAGTTTCAATTAAATTAAGTGCTTTGGTGAGTCCACCTGAAGGTGCCCACTTAATGATCGCAACATCGGCAAAATCTGAAAAATTTACCTTGGAATTTTTACCCTCTTGCACCATTGATTTTCTTATAGATTCATCAATTGCTACTTTAATTTTAAATTCTGCCCGTAATGCAGCCATATCTTTGATTTCAGTACATGGCTGTTCAAAATAATCTAACCGATCCCCAAGTAACTCAACAAATTTGGGGATTTCTGCCTTAGCTTTTACAAAAGTCCAACCTCCATTTACATCTAATCGAAATTTAGAATTTGGTACTTGTTTAATTAGCTCAACAATAATTGGTTTAATGTTTTCAAAAGCATTTACTTTAAGTTTAATAACATGACAGCCAGAAAATTTCTGCAGCAAAGATTCAATTTCATTTATTTGAATTTCTGGCACAGTTATATTTATTGGAACTTTATCCCTTACAAAATTCTTAATAATTAAATTGCGATCTGTATTGGCCGCTTCCCACCCAGCTTTAAACCAAGTAGTGGCCTCAATTTTTGAATACTCGTTGAAAGGAGAAAACTCGCCCAAACCGAATTGACCCCGAAAATAAGTAAACTCTCGACTCTCTAGCCCTCGGAATTTATATTTAAGTGGCAACTTGGCCACCTGTATTTGAGGTTTATTTAAATTTGACACTTAATTAACAATTACAAAAGTTTTAAAATTGTTAAGGACGTTTTGGAAATTTACCAAAATTTGGATCGCGCTTTTCCTTGAATGCGTCTCGACCTTCTTGTCCCTCTTCAGTTAGGTAATACAACAACGTGGCATCGCCAGCCAGTTGTTGCACACCGGCAAGTCCATCATCTGCGGCATTTAATCCGGCTTTGAGTAATCGCAATGCCATCGGCGAATGGCGCAACATTTCGCGACACCATGAAACAGTTTCCGCTTCTAATTCTGAAACTGGTACAACTTTGTTGACTAATCCCATTTGTAAAGCTTCAGCTGCATCGTATTGACGACACAAGAACCAAATTTCTCTAGCTTTCTTTTGGCCAACGTGTGCCGCAAGTAAACCGGCACCATAACCACCATCAAAAGAACCAACCATTGGACCGGTTTGTCCAAACTTTGCATTTTCGGCGGCAATCGTTAAATCGCAAACCACGTGCAGAACATGTCCGCCACCAATTGCCCAACCAGCAACCATCGCCACAACCGGTTTTGGCAACCTACGAATTTGAACTTGTAAATCTAAAACATTTAATCGGCCAATACCTTTTTTAGATAAGGCATCATCACCTAAATAACCGTCATCGCCTCGCACATTTATGTCACCGCCAGAACAGAAACTTTCCGTGCCGGCACCGGTAAAAATTATTACGCCAATTTTTTCATCATCTCGAGCAATTGAGAAAGCTTCTTGTAATTCAAATAATGTTTGAGGTCGAAATGCATTTCTCACATCTGGTCGATTGATGGTGATCTTCGCAATACCTTCGGCGCTTTCAAAAATAACATCATTAAATTTTTCGCTGCCTACAACTTTTTGCCAAGCCGGAATACTTTTACTTCCCAGATCGCGTTTTATTGGCTTGCTCATTACTTTTACCTCAGTTAAAACTCTCGTTAAATCTTTGTTCGCATTTATCACCAAAATGTGAAGTTATTTGTTGCTAGGGATAGCCTACGATGGTCATGCAAAGAGTGAAACTTGATGAATACATCTCGTGGCAAATCCCACAACTTCAACAGCAATTAATTGCAGCTGATGAGATTGTCGTTAGTAGCTCTGGCTCCACTGGCCTACAAAAACAAGTAATAATCAAAAAGACTGCTTTTGATACATCAACCAAACTTGCTAACAAGTATTTAAATGCAAAACCTGGACAAACTTGGTCTCTGCTTCTTCCAGTTACACACATTGCTGGTGTGAACGTGTTATTAAGAGCGGGTGATCTTGGAACTGAAGTAATCGATAACCGCCAACGGGAAAATTACATCGATGCCGATTTTGTATCTGTGGTGCCAACTCAAATTTATAAAGCACTAACCGAAGATAAAAATTTATTACGCCATCTAAAAAACGCAAAAGCGGTTTTAGTTGGTGCTGCTGCAATCAAAATTGAAATATTTAATCAAGCAATTGAAAGTGGAATCAATTTGATTCGAACTTATGGCATGAGTGAAACCTGCGGTGGTTGTGTATATGAAGGATTGCCGTTGCCAGGAGTTAAATTAGAAATTAAATCCGGAATTATTTATTTAAATTCACCCACCATGGCAAGTGGATACTTGAACCAACCCAAGTTATGGGATGAGAACTTTAAAGCCGGTTGGTTTAAAACTAATGACTTGGGTCAAATAGTAAAAAGTAAATTAGAGGTGATTGGAAGATCAGATGATGTAGTAATCACCGGTGGCGAAAAAGTATCCATCTCTGAAATAGATTCTTTTTTAATTAAAACTTTCCCAACTATTACTTTTAAAACATTTGCAATAGATGATGCAAAGTGGGGTCAGATTATTGGTTTGGTAATGGATAAAGAGGTGCAACTTTCCCAAATTATCCAAGCGCTATTAAATAAATTTCCTAAATATTACTTACCAAAGCGATTTTTTATAATTGCGGCAATGCCTAAAACCGAACTACATAAAATAAGCCAAGGTGTACTTCTTGAATTATTATCAAAAAATGAATTAACTGAGATCAGTCAATGAAAAATAAATGGTTAGTCGGAGCTAGGCTAAAAACTCTTCCGGCTGCAATCGTTCCAGTTCTGGTAGGAACCGCTGGTGCCAATCGTGATTTATTAAATAAATCAATAAACTTAAATCTTTTTGTTTATGCACTTTTAGTTGCATTGTTTTTACAAGTTGGCGTTAATTACGCAAATGATTACTCAGACGGAATCAAAGGCACCGATAAGAATCGAATTGGACCAACCAGATTAGTAGCTTCAGGTTTAGCTGATGCCAAATCTGTAAAGCGGGCAGCACTAATTTGTTTTTTGCTAGCTGCAATTTTTGGAACATTAATTTCGGTTGCCACCTCATATTGGTTTTTATTGGTTGGCGCACTCTCTATTTTGGCGGCATGGGGTTACACCGGTGGCAAAAAGCCATATGGATATTTTGGATTAGGTGAATTATTTGTTTTTATTTTCTTCGGTGTCGTTGCCACTACCGGTAGTTATTTAATTCAAACTATGAGTTTAAGTTGGTTTTCAATTTTTATTTCATTCCCAGTTGGTTTCTTAGCCTGTGCGTTATTGGCAATCAATAACCTACGAGATTTAAATACCGACGCTAAATCTGGTAAAAAAACATTAGCGGTCAGGCTGGGAGAAAATAGGGCTAAAGATTTCTACCTGTATTTGCTGGGTTTTGCGCATTTCACGGCTGCATTGATAGCTCCCATCACTTTAATTCTTGGAATAAGAACAATGCAGATGATTAAAGATTTGAGAAGTAAGGATTATCAAACCAAATTAATTGCTTTGCTAGCAGATACCGCCAGATTACAAATGCTTTTTGGCGTAATAATTTCGGTGACAATTTTTCTAGCAAAATAATTAAAAGTAACAAAAAAAGTTTATAAGCGATAAACTTGCATTCTTATGATTCGAATCCTGGTTATTGCTGTATTAGTACTGGCAATTTACTCATTTGTAGATTGCGCAATGACACCTCAAGAAAAGGTTCGAAGATTTCCTAAATGGGCTTGGTTATTGATAATTATGTTCTTTACTTTCTTAATAGGACCAATAATGTGGTTTGTGTTTGGCAGACCACGTAAATTTCCTGGAGCAGGCGGAACAAAACGCAGAATA
>CAXBQO010000003.1:0-31145 GCA_963977945.1 uncultured bacterium | reverse complement strand
ATTGGTGATTGGTTGGCAAAACAAATTGAGGCAAAAACTGGATTTGAAGCACGCACTTCAGTGCTTGGTCACATTCAACGTGGTGGAACTCCAACTGCTTTTGATCGAGTCTTAGCAACAAGATTTGGTTTACATGCGATTACCGCTGCTAAAGATGGTGACTGGGGCAAAATGGTGGCACTGCACGGCACCAAGATCGAACGTGTGCCACTTGCATCGGCCACCGAGAAATTAAAAACCGTAGATCCTGCCCTTTACAAAGAAGCTGAGATCTTCTTCGGGTAATTTCAAACGGCGATTGCCGTCAATTACTTAAACTTTCCCCATGGCAATTAATTCAAAGCTAGATCAATTATTTGATGCCGCATTGCCGGTTGCTCAACAACCAGAATGGCCAGATAAAAAAGCATTAGCTGATGCTGTTGCTACTTTAAAAACTTTTCCACCTTTGGTTTTTGCAGGCGAGTGTGACAATTTGAAATCTAAAATTGCCGAAGCTGCCGATGGTAAAGCATTTTGGTTGCAGGGTGGTGATTGCGCTGAAACATTTGCGGCTGCAACAGCAGACTCAATTCGTAATCGAATTAAAACTATTTTGCAGATGGCTGCAGTTTTACAATATTTTTCTAGTTTGCCAGTGATCAAAGTTGGCAGAATGGCTGGGCAATTTGCTAAGCCAAGATCAAATGATTTTGAAACCCGAGATGGAATTAAATTACCGGCATACCGAGGCGATGCGGTAAATGATTTAGAGTTTTCTGAAGTTGCTCGCAAACCAAATCCAGCCAGATTAGTTCAGGTTTATCACACCTCTGCTGCCACGCTAAATCTTGCTCGTGCTTTTACTCAAGGTGGTTTTGCAGATTTGCGCCGAGTTCATGAATGGAACAAAGGATTCGCATCTGACGCGAGGTTCAGTGAGCGCTATGAAAAAATGGCTGATGAAATTGGTCGAGCAATTCAATTCATGTCATCTGCCGGTGTTGATCCAGAAAGTTTTAAAACCGTAGATTTTTATGCAAGTCATGAAGCATTAATTCTGGAATATGAAAAGGCTTTAACCAGAATCGATTCTCGAACTGAGAATCCTTACGATGTCTCTGGACACTTTGTTTGGATAGGAGAACGCACTCGGCAATTAGATGGTGCTCACATTGATTTTGCTAAAAAGATTTCGAATCCAATTGGCGTCAAACTTGGACCAAAAACAACTGAAAAAGAAGTTTTAGATTTACTTAAAGTATTAAATCCAAATGATGAGCCAGGCAGACTGACCTTTATTACTCGAATGGGTGCCAACCTAGTGAAAGAGAAACTTCCGCCACTTGTTAAAGCGGTAGAAAAATCCGGTAAAAAAGTTTTGTGGGTCTGTGATCCGATGCATGGAAATACTTATGAAGCTCCGAGTGGGTTTAAGACTAGAAAGTTTGAAGATGTGCTGGCAGAGGTTGAAGGATTCTTTGCAGTACATAAACAACTTGGAACACATCCTGGCGGAATACACATTGAATTAACTGGCGACGATGTCACCGAGTGCGTTGGTGGTGGCGATCAGATATCTCACGAAGATTTAGCCACTCGTTATGAAACCGCTTGCGACCCACGTCTTAATCACACGCAATCTCTAGAACTGGCATTTTTAGTCGCCGAGATGTTGCGCGATCGCTAAAAATTATTAAAAAATCTCGTTTTAATAACTGCAAATCAGGCATATGCTCAGAGGGTGCTTTCCCGTAGCAAAATCACAACTCCGGTTGGCGACTTATTTTTAATCGCAAATGATTCGGTGTTATTAGCAGCCGGCTTTTCAAGTTACTCAAACCTTCATAAACGTTTGGATGCAGCTGATGCCTTACTGCAATTTAAAGAGGTTAAATCAATTCCAAAGGTAAGTGAGTTAATTTCTGATTACTTTGACGGTGATTTTTCCGCAATAAATGCAATCGAAGTTAGACAGCCGGGTACGAGTTTTTACCAATCTATTTGGCGACAGATGCGCAAAATTCCTGCGGGAAAAACTTGGACATACTCTGAGTTGGCAAAACGCGCAGGAAATGCCGAAGCGGTTCGCGCTGCCGGTACCGCTTGTGGAGCAAATTTAATTGCGCCAATAATTCCCTGCCACCGGATTACTAAAACCGGGGGAGCAATTGGAAATTATGGATATGGCGTGAAAATAAAAGAGTGGTTGTTAAGACACGAGGGCGCGCTGAATTAGTTTTGGTAATACCTCAATGACTTTTGCAATTTGATTGTCATTTAGATCCATATGGGTAACCAATCGTAAAAATTTAGGACCAAGGGCTCCCGCCAAAATACCTTCAGCTTTAAGTTCCTCTGAAAGTTTTGCTGCAGTAAGAGTGGTTGAATTTAAATCTAGCGCCACAATATTTGTCTCAACATGGTCTGGATTAATAACTTTTGGTGCAACTTTTGCCACCGCTTGAGCAATCTGTTTTGCTCTTTTATGATCATTTTCTAAATATTTAAGATTGTTATCTAACGCATAAATTCCAGCGGCTGCCAAAATTCCCACCTGCCGCAAGCCGGCGCCATATCTTTTTCGCCAAATTCTTGCGCTTGCAACACGCTCAGCGGTGGAAATCATTAATGATCCAGCGGGCGCACCTAAACCTTTTGATAAGCAAACACTTATTGTGTCGAAATTTTCACCATATTCGGTAAATGAAACTTTGGTCGCAACGTGGGCATTCCAAATTCTCGCGCCATCAAGATGCATCGCCACATTCATAGATTTAGTAGCGGCTCTAAGTTTCTTTATTTCTGCAATTGGCTGCACACTGCCACCGCCAAAATTGTGAGTGTTTTCAATTGCTACCGCAGTTGTAGAAACTAAATAAGGTCCGGCATCTGGATGCGCTATTGCAAGTGGCTCTTCCGCTTTTAGTACTCCACGTGCTGATGGCCAAGTCCTAGTTGTTATTCCACTAAAGACAGCAGCGGCGCCAAGTTCAGCGCGAGCAATGTGTGAAGAAGTTTCAGTTAGTAATTCTTCGCCGGGTTTTACAAGTGTGCGAATGCAAAGTTGGTTTGCCAACGAACCTGTTGGAGTAAAAAGCGCTGCCTCTTTGCCAAACATTTGGGCAATCTTTTTTTCCAATAAATTAACACTTGGATCTTCTCCATAAACATCATCACCAACTTCGGCTGCAGAAATTGCCGCCCGCATCTGCGCGCTTGGTTTAGTTACGGTGTCCGATCGAAGATCAATTAAATCTTTGGCTTCACTCATTGGGAGAGTTTGGCACTGCGGCGATTATCCGACCAAATTACTAGGAACATCGCCGTCATAATCAATAAACCCCCAATGGCAATTCGAATTGTCATCGGATCATTATGAAATATAAGTCCAAAGAGAACGGCGAAAGGCGTCTCGGTTGCGAATAAAACTGCGGCTGCGGTGGCGTGCATAAAAGATTGCGACCAAGTTTGGACTAAGAAAGCAAAGAAAGTTGCAAGCACTGCGGTAAATAAAATTGAAACCCAAACCGAACCATCAGGTACCCATTCAAAGCCAACAAAAACTGCGGAAATAGAACAAATGATTGCGGTGGTCATAATTTGGATTAAAGCTAGGGCGTATGTATTACTGCCATCGCTCCATTCACCCAGAACCACAATGTGTGCGCCATAGACGGCCGCTGAAATTAAAACCAATGTCTCGCCATAACCTAATCGCCAGCCATTAAAAGAAATTAAAAATAATCCAGTCGTTGCAAAAATAACTGCAACCAAATGCCATCTTTTGATTGGTTTACGAATTGCGATTGCACTAATAAGTGGAGTGAAAACTAAGTAAAGCCCGGTAATGAATCCGGTATTTGAAACCGTGGTTTTGGTTAAACCAATACTTTGCAAAATGTATCCCAACGCCAAAATTGAACCTGCGATTGCGCCACGCATAATAAATTTTTGATTTAATCCCACGAGAGCTTTGGGGCGATACATCAACATCAGTAGTGCTGCGATAGCAAACCTAATTGCTAAAAATGAAAATACATTTTGTTTTTCTAATGAATCTTTCATAAATACAAAAGAGCCACCCCAAACCGCCGCGGCAAGAGTGATGGCAAAATATGGCAAAACTGTTTCTTGATGAGGTTTTGTGTTGCTTGAACCAGCTGGTTGGTTATTTGTCACGGAAAGTTTTCAGCATCGCAACTTCACTGCCATGTTCTGGCTCTTCTCCGGGTGTTTCTAAAATCATTGGGGTTGAAAAAAGATCTGGATGTTGCATCATCTCATCAAATGCGGCTTTTCCAATTTCACCTTTACCTAAGTTTTGATGTCTATCTTTTAATGCACCACACACATCCATTGAATCATTTACGTGAATTAATTTGATTCGTTCTTTTTTAACAAGTTTGACTAATAAATCTACCGTCTCGGTCATACCGCCTTTTTTCTTGATGTCGTGACCGGCTGCAAATACGTGACAGGTGTCCATGCAAACACCAAGTTTTGGGTGCCATTCCAGACAATCAAAATAT
Organism: uncultured bacterium; assembly: GCA_963977945.1. GTDB lineage: Bacteria > Actinomycetota > Actinomycetes > Nanopelagicales > Nanopelagicaceae > CALMJB01. The sequence goes on along the minus strand of CAXBQO010000003.1, from coordinate 26,634 downwards.
TTAATTAAATCATCTAATTTCTTAACTAGTGATTGACCTTGTCCGGCAGTTGGTTCCAACAATAACCATGGATCTTTATCTTTTAATTTTTCAAGAATTGGCATGACTCCACGTTTAATTTGTTGCCAAGCTTGTTTTTCAAAGTTTGGATCAACTGCAGAACCAGTGTGAATTACTACTCCGAGCGCACCAATTTCTCGACCACGTCTTAGTGAATAACTTGTTGACTCCAATGAATTTTCATATGTGGCTGCGGTTGGTGATCCGAGATTAATCAGAAACGGTGCGTGAACATAAGTTTGGATATCTAGCTCATTCGCTTTTTCAATAAATGCAGCATCTGCTTCTGGATTTGGCTTAGCTTGCGCCCAAGTTCTTGGACTGGATGCAAAAACTTGTATTGCTTCAGCTTTAATAGTTAATGCGTATTCAATTGAACGTTTTGCCATGCCACCTGAAGTTGGCACGTGCGCGCCAATACGAGGCAAATTTTTTCTCGCCGAAACTGTTTTTGCCAATTTAGCCCACCGTTAAAGTGATTGTGCTACCACGTTTAACTTGCGTGCCTTCTTTTGGAGAAATATTTTTTACCTTTGTTCCGCTACCTTTAATAACCCACTTTAATCCCAGCGCTTTTAGATCTGCAGTTGCCTGTTTAGTGGTTTTTGCCATCACATTTGGCACCAAAACCAAATTGCTTCCCTTGCTAATCAATAAAGTTATTGTGGAATTTGGCTTAATAGTTTTTCCGCTCGCCGGATCGGTACCGGCGACTAATCCAGCCGTGGCTTTTTCGCTAAATACAGTAAGCGTTTGGCCAATATTTAATCTGGCTTCACTTAATTTTGTAGTCGCCTCTTCTACCGACAGCCCGACAACAGATGGAATGATTGCTAGATCTGAACCTTTTGAAAGGGTTAATTCCACTGTTGATCCCACTTTAACTTTTGCACCACCACTGGGGTCACTAGTTAATACTTTTCCAGCTGGAACATCCTCACTAAAAATCTCTTGGCTAACTTTGTAATTAAGATTTAATTCAGAAAAAGTTTGTTTTACATCTTCTTCAGTCATTCCCACAATAGATGGAAGTTGAACTTTTTTTCCACCAAATACTTGAAATCCGCTAACTGCCAAAACAATTACGATTGTTAGCGCTATAACTCTATTTCGTAATACCCGTTTAGAAGTTTTGCGTTTTGTTTGAGTACTGACTTCTCTTATTTGCGAACTTTGATTGATTGATTTTTCTAGTCGTTTAATTCCGCCAGAATTTGTGCGCTCTTTTATATTTTCAAATGCACTAGCCACACTCACTTTGCGACGAGGTTTTCCTGGTTTGGAAATATTGGTGGCTTGTGGAGGCAAATCTAATTCCAAGGACATCTGTCTACGTTTTGGATCTAGTTTTATTTGCAGTTGTCTAATGATTGCAGCAAATTCAGTTGCATCTTTTGGTCGATCATCAGCATTTGGTGCAGTTGATACAAAGATTAACTCGGCTAAATCTGTCGGTGTTTCTGCTCTGATAGTTTGAACATTGGGGATTCGCTCGTTTACATGCTTATAAGCAATTTGAATTGGGGATTCGCCTTCATATGGTTTTTGTCCAGTGAGCATTTCAAACAACATCACGCCAACTGCATAAATGTCGCTTCTGGCATCTGCGACCCCGCGTTGGACTTGCTCGGGGGATAGATAACTAACACTGCCGAGAATTACTGAAGATTCCGCCGTCAGTGTTTGGCCAATTAATTCACCGCGGGCTAATCCAAAATCAGCCACTTTAATTCGACCATCATTTGAAATCAAAATATTTTCAGGTTTTATGTCTCGATGAATTATTCCTTTTTGGTGAGCAGCTGAAAGCGCACTTACTACTGCCGAAATAATTTGCAGAGTTTGTTCGACACTTAACTTTCCCTGATTGTTAAGTAAATCTCGTAACGTACTGCCTTCAACTAGTTCCATTACTAGAAATACCGCTGGTGGGCCACCTTGATTCCAACCTTGGTCAAGAATTGAAACAATATTTGGATGTGAAAGTGCAGCAGTTGCTTTTGCTTCCCGAATAAATCTAGAGACAAACGCTTCATCATTTGCTAGATGAGCGTGCATTATTTTTACCGCGACCGCTCGATCTAATCTGGTATCAACTGCAGAATAGATAGTGGCCATTCCACCACTGGCAAGTAATTGTTTTAATTGGTAGCGATTATCAATTAACTGACCAGTGAAATCTGACACGAGAGTGATTTTAGAAGTGAACCTCTGGGGCGAGGTTTAAGGCACGCTGGTGATCTGCCAATCTGAAGCATTTTGGGTATTTTCTAACGCAAAATGTCGCTCTTGATCTAATAAAAATTGCTGCATTTGCTGAGAGTTCTTTGTGCCATCACGAGAGATTACTTTGGTTAATCCATCTGCTGGATTTATATCTATCCAAATTAAGAAATCAATGTAATTTCGGAATGCGGATTGGCCACTACCTACACCCTCCAAAATTAAAAAATCACTTTTATTTAAAAGTTTTTCAGAATCAAATTTATTTTGTTTCCAATCAAACACCTGATATTTAGTCTGAATTTTTTGTAAAAAGGGTTCTAATACATCAGTGATAACTCGGTTTGCCAGATTTACGGTAAACGGATTTTGCCAACCTTCGTATAGATCATCCATGTGAACTATTTGCGAACTTTTACCGATATCTAGCAATTTAGTCGAAATTTCAGTTGCAAGCGTGGTTTTTCCTGCGCCGGCATTTCCATCGATTGCGATTATCGCCGGGTAATTATTTATCCTAGATATCGCAACAAAATATTCAGAGTTAAACAATTCTTAATTTACTTCTTTTCCAAATTTGTTTGATTCTCTGAGCCAGCGAATGCTTCCCCATACTGCTAGCAAAGTGAATATCACATACAAAATTGCGGTCAGATTTAAATCCCCTTTGAAGTATTGATATGTGTAAGCAGCATCCACTACAAACCACAACGGCCAGGCTTCAAATCGCTGCCAGACCATAAGAAGTTGCGCTATTAAACTGCCGGCGAATCCAAATGCTTCAATAAAAGAAGAGACGGTGCCAATTGATTTTAATATCGGAAATAGTGCCAAAGTGGATATAACTAATAGCGAAATAGTTAAGAGTCTTTCGCGATTAGAGCTAAATCTTGGTTTAGCGCCAGATTTTCCCCAGCCAAACCAACCAGCGATTCCGGCGGCGATGAAAATAAACTGCAATGCTGAACTTGCATAATATTTTGATTGAAAAAATAAAACTGCATAAGCCAAACTACTAATAATCCACCACGGCCAAGTGATTCGCGGGCCAAAAATTCCGTAAACAACTCCGATGACCGACGTGATGAATGCAAAAATTTCTAAGGCTGACAATTGAACTCCTTTCCAATTCGCATTACCGAACTGGTCGTAACGGTCGATCTTGAAATTCAAGACCCTCTCAGCAATTTGCTCCCGTAGTTAGACAGTACCAAACTAGACAGATAAATTTGTATCATGCTGCGATATTCGTACGTTGCGATGTTACTTTTCACAATCGTCGGTTCATTTTGGTTAGAGATAGTTTTAAAGGTAGCGGTGTTACGGCGAGTAAAGCGAGTGGTTTTAAGTATTTTGCCGGTGGCACTTACTTTCCTAATTTGGGATGCTTACGCGATATCAAGAAAACATTGGTACTTCGATCCCAATCAAACCCTTGGCATTAAATTGCCATTTTCTATTCCGATTGAGGAGTGTTTATTTTTTATTGTTGTGCCGTTGGCTGCAATATTGACGATTGAAGCAGTACGAAGTGTAAAAACGCACTGGTCAGTAGGTGATAAGTGAAGTACACCCAAATTGCATTTGTCGCAGTTGCTCTCGCTGTGATTTTAGATTTTTATATTTTGCGAACAAGTTTGCTGCGAAAGCGAGTTTTTTGGACATCGTATTCAATAATTTTGCCATTTCAACTTCTAACAAATTGGTGGCTAACTTCTAGAAACATCGTTATGTATTCAAGTGAAACAATTATTGGTTTAAGAATCGCATCTGCTCCAGTAGAAGATTTGTTATTTGGTTTTGCTTTGGTGCTATCTACACTAGCTTTCTGGGTATTTTGGGGTCGAAAGGGAATCGGTCTTAAAAAGTAAGTTTAAATGCGAGCAGAAATTGCAGATAAGTAGGCCGGTAGAGCAACTTTCAGTCGACGCCAATTACTAGTCTTCGCTCTCTTGGAAAAGATTTGATAATCAATTTTTTCAACTTCATCAACAATTCCGCAATACAACTCACTTGCGGCATTTATGCATGGCTGACTCTTTTTCGTTAGATATTTAATTCCATCTTCTGCTTCAGATTGTAATTTTCTAACCCGCGCAATTTGGAATTTGAGAGCCTCTTTTATCTGTGGTGTGACCACGCGATTTTCTAAATCCTTTCGCGTGACTCCAAATTTTTTCCATTCCGCCATGGGTAGGTAAACCCGGCCGCGGTCTAAATCTTCTGAAACATCTCGAATGAAGTTAGCTAGTTGAAATGCAATTCCAAGTTTTTGAGCCGCTTCATCTGCTATTTTTCTAAATTTCTTATCGGAACGATATTTTTCCTCTAATCCAAGTATTGGCACCATCTGCAGGCCAATCACCGCCGCAGATCCATACACATATTCCATTAAGTCTTCATATTTTTGATAACTAGTAATTGTCAGATCCATAGCCATGGACTTTAAAAATGCCTCAAAGTGAGCAATTGGAATTTGAAAACGTTTTACCGTATCAATTAATGCCATTCCGATTTCATCACTACTTTTTCTGGCTTTAAGATCTTTCAAAATTTGATTACTCCATTTTTTAAGCCAAATGGTTTTTTCTTTTGTGCTTAGTTTTGAATCTAAATCATCGACTATTTCATCGGCGTACCTGGCAAAACCGTAAAGTGCGTGAACAAATGGTCGTTTTTCCGGCGGTAGAAGCAAAGTTGCAAGATAGTAAGTTTTTCCGTGTTTTGAATTTAATCTCTTGCACTCTAAATAAGAGGTTTGCAATTTGGGATCTGTGATACCCGCCGCTTTAAGTTCATTCATAAAATAACTTTTTTTACAAGCACATTAGAAAATTAGTTTTAGGCAACTGGTCCAACAATTCTTTCCGCCGCTAACCGACCAGAAATTAACACCATCGGGACACCAACTCCGGGTTGCGTACCACTGCCAGCGAATACGACATTCTCAAATCCTTTTGCAATATTTCTTGGTCGGAATGGTCCGGTTTGAAAAAATGTATGAGCGCTGGCAAATGGCGCACCTTGTTCCATTCCTTGCTCTTGCCAATCCAGGGGAGTAGTTATGTGCTCGACCTCGATGCTATTTGCAAAATCTTCATATCCACGTTCGACCAGAGTTTTTAACATTTGATCACGATAAATAGTTTTCATTTTGCGCCAATCAATATCGGCTGAAAGATTTGGAGTAGGAAAAAGGATGTAATAAGAATTTTTGCCGGCCGGCGCTAAATCGGGATCATCTAGAGATGGAATTGTTACGAGCAAACTTGGATCTGACATTAATTGTTTCTTATTAATTAATTCTGTGAAAACGTTGTCCCAAGATGAGCCGAAATGAATATTGTGGTGAGCAAGATGGCGGTAACTTTTATTTGATCCAATCAACATAGTCACGCAGGATGGTGAATATTGCAATCTGCGATGTGAAATTGGTTCTTTACCTAAAATATCTCGCCAAGCAACTGGTAAATCGGCATTTAATACAAATGCATCGGCGGAAATTTCCTCACCATTTTCAGTGATAACTGCTTTCACTCTGCCATTTTGTTTTCTCACTGAAGTTACGGTGGTGTTGTATTTAAATTTCACACCATGCTTTTCAGCCGCCCCCGCTAAGGCTCTTGGCACAGCGTGCATACCGCCTTTCGGAAAGAAAACACCATTGACTGAATCCATGTAGGCAATTACTGCATAAATTGCGAGTGCTTGTTGTGGGCTAACGCCGGCATACATTGCTTGGAAGGAATAAACCCTTTGAGTACGTGGATCTTTAAGAAACTGTTTTACTTTTGGTGCCAACCTTCTAAAACCACCAATTGCAATTAATTTAGCCAAGTTTGGAGTCAGTAAATTAAAAGGTGAATCAATATTTCGATCAATGAAATCATTCATTTCGTATTTGTAAAGCTTGGTTACAAAATCTACATATTCGCCATAACCTTTTGCCTCTGCCGGACTTATCTTTTCGGCAATCTCCGCTTGCATTTGTTTAGTGTCGGCATGTACATCTAATTGTGATCCGTCGGCGAAAAATGCTCGATACAAGGGCGATACTGGTTTTAGCTGTAACCAGTCTTCTAATTTTTCACCGACTGCAGCGAGTGCGTCGGCAATTAAATTTGGCATTGTTAAAACCGATGGTCCGGTATCAAATGAATAACCTTGCGTTTTTAATATTCCATTTCGGCCACCTGGAAAAGAATTCTTTTCAACCACTGTGACATTTCGGCCAGATCCCGCTAATCGCAAGGCAGCACTTAGGCCGGCGAGTCCAGCTCCGACAATTACTACATTATCTGTCGGACCTTTAATTCTTTTTGGCATTTAAATCTTTCGCTTGGTTGATAACTCAATTAAGTTGGTTAGAAGTTTACGGCCATCATCGGTTATCGGCACTTCCGAAATAGATTTTGCGGCAGTTGCAGAAAGGTCGGAAATCATTTGTTCAATTGCAGTAAGCGCACCAGTATTTTTAATAATCTCTTGCGCTGTTTTTACCTCAGCGGTACTTAAATCATTTTTGCCAAGAGCAGAAAGCAGCGATTTACGTTGATCTGAGTTGGAAAGTTCAAGTGCTTTTGCCATTAATACTGTTCGTTTTCCTTCTCGCAGATCATCGCCAGCAGGTTTGCCGGTTTCATCTGGATTACCGAAAATTCCTAGAACATCATCTCTTAATTGAAATGCCTCGCCAAGTGGGATGCCGTAATCTGTAAAAACTTTTTGTAAATTTGGATTATGAGTTGGATTTAGTTTTAATCCAAAATGTAATGGCCGTTCAATTGTGTACTTACCAGATTTAAAGAGCGCAACTTTTAAAGATCGAGAGACGCTTTTAGTAGCTAGCGCTTGTTCATAAACATCTAGATACTGGCCAGCCATAAGTTCAATGCGCATCTCATCGTAAATTGGCAGTGCATTCTTAATCTGAGTTTCTGAAATTCCGCTGGCGTGAAACATTTTTGCTGCCCAAATCAGCGCCAAATCTCCTAACAAAATTGCGCTGGCGACTCCAAATTTTTCACTAGCACCACTCAAATTTTGATTCTTATGAAAATTTTCAAACTTTTTATGGATTGCAGGTTCGCCGCGCCTAGTGTCTGAACCATCCATCACATCATCGTGAATTAATGCGCAGGCATGCACTAATTCCAAAGATGCTATGGCTTTAAAAATTGAATCATCTGGTTTTCCACCGCTTGCTATAAATCCAACATATGCAAAAAGTGGACGTAAACGTTTTCCACCTTGCAAAATAAATTTTTGCATTGCATCGGCAACTGGATTCATCTCTGATCCAATATTGTTTAAATATTGATTTTCAGCATTACAAAAGTGGGTTAATGCGTTATCAATCTCTTTTATTACCGATTTGATATCAGTGGAATCCGAAAAATTCACTTGCCAAGGGTAGCCTTTGATAATTATGCGTAGTCAAAGCTTTTCGATTGAGTTTTTCCCGCCAAAGGATCAACTTGGCGAGGAACGTTTATGGCACGCGTTACAGCAATTTGATTCTTTAAAACCTGATTTTGTCTCGGTTACTTATGGCGCTGGTGGTTCAACTCGAGACCGAACAATAAATATCGCATCGCAAATTACTAAAAAAACTGGAATACCAACTATTGCACATCTAACTTGTGTGGGTTCAACAAAAAATGAGCTGTTAGATATTTTGCAAAAATATAAGGCGGCAGGAATTAAAAGTATTTTGGCATTGCGTGGGGACCCAACTGGTGGGCCAGAAGTTGAATGGGTGAGTACACCAGATGGTTTAGATCATGCTGACGAATTAGTTACGTTAGCTAAAACCAATACTGATTTTGAGGTCGGGGTTGCGGCATTTCCAGATCTTCACCCAGCAACAAAAAATTTAGATACCGATATTAAAGTTTTACTGCGCAAAGAAAAATTAGGCGCAGAGTTTGCGACCACCCAATTCTTTTTTGGCGCTCACAAATGGCAACGATTGGTTGATGAGTTAGCTAAGCATGGAAGTAGTCTGCCAATTTATGCTGGAATTTTGCCGATCACCAACCACAATCAGCTAAATAGGTTTGCACAATTAACCGGTACCGAAGTTCCAAAAGATGTGGCAGATAAATTTTCACAAAATCAAGATGATGCTGACTATCAACGTAAATTAGGAATTGAATTAGCAACAAATCTAGGTGCGCAACTTTTAAAAATGGGTGTACCCGGACTTCACTTTTTCACTATGAATAACTCAGCGGCAACTCTTGAGATTGCACGAAATCTAGGATTTAAATAATTAAACAAATTAAAGAGAGAGTTTAAAAATGATTAGCCTTGAAGAATATTTGACCAAGTGGTCAGCACTTCATGGTGGCGCAAAGTTGTCTCTTGTGGTTCGAATATGGCTGAAACTCTCTTTCTTTTTAGTTAAACCTCTAATCAGAATTGGAGTATCGGCAAACGCGGTTTCCATTCTTGGACTATTGCTTGGTGTGGCAACTTTTTTACAAGCTAAATCAACACTTGCAATTTTGTGGATTGCACTTTCTCTAATTTGCGATGGATTAGATGGCACTATCGCCATTTTGAGGGGAACTAACAGTCGATTCGGAGCCGTTCTCGATTCAGCACTTGATCGAAGTACTGAGTTTTTTTGGTTACTTGCTTTGTATCAAATTGGAATTCAAGATTGGCTATTGATTATCTTTTTCTTGATTTCAAGTTTGCAAGAGTATTTACGTGCGCGGGCTGGCGGTGCTGGTTTTACATCAGTGGGTGTGGTCACTTGGTCAGAGCGCCCGGTTCGGGCAATTTTTATTTTTATGACTTTGATTGCATATCAAATTGGATTTACAAATTTAGAGTTAATTATTTGGATTATGTTTATAATGCAGGTAAGTGCATTTACAAAATTACTTTTGGTTGTAAATAAATCGCTTTAAGCTTTACCAATTGCGTTTGCAACAATCTCAGCGCTTATTCCTACCAACGGCAAACCGCCCCCTGGGTGGGCTGAGCCACCAACTAAAAACAAACCATTTAGAGCGCCACGATTTTTTGCTCGCCAAAAAGCCGCCCGAGGTGAATTACTTGAAGTGCCATAAATAGCCCCACCAGGAGCAAATGCGTAATTTTGCAAATCAAGTGGCGATCGAAAACTTTTAGAAATTAATCTTTCAGATACTTTTAACCCTAAATCATCTAACTTCTTAATAATTTTTTCTCCATACTGATTTGAGTGATCTTTCCAATTAAACCCGTTCTGCTCATCATGTAGGGGTGCATTTACAAGTACAAACCAACTTTCCGTGTTTTGATCTTTGACCATTTTTTCATCATCTGGTGCGCAGATGTAAATGGTTGGATCAGTTACTGGAGTTTTAGTTTTAAAAATCTGATCAAACTCGGCATCGTAATCAGTTGGGAAAAATACATTGTGATGTTTAAGTTTGATATCTGATTTTTTAAGGCCTAGCAAAAGTGAAAATCCAGCCAGAGATTTATCAACTTTAGAGATTGATTTTCTAGCCCTTAGAACCGAATTTGAGTTTGATCTGATTAAATTTTCATATGTTAATTGCGCATCAGAATTTGAAACGACAATATCAAAACTTAATTTTTGGCCATCTTTAAGTTGAATTCCCGAAACCGTATTTGCTTCAGTCAAAATTTGAACGACTTCAGTGTTGGTTTGAATCTTCACTCCTAGTTGCAAGTTTCTCTCTAGAAGTGCGGTAGCTAATTGTCCGATTCCACCTTTTATGTGCCATGCACCAAAAGTGGCTTCTATAAAAGTGATGGTCAATAGAACCGCCGGCGCTTTTCGTGGATCACTGCCACTATAAGTTGCATACCTGTCGATAATCATCTGCAGATGTGGATCTAAATTTAATTTTTTACCAAAATTTCTAAGGGTTTGATTTGGCGCAATGGTGATTAGGCGCTTTAAAAAATCTGGCTTACGAATTAATTGCAGTGGTGAGGTTAATTCAGATTCAATGAAATCAATTCGCGAGGCATCCCACATTTTTTCAGCTCGTTCAATGATTGCTTGCCATTGTTTTGCCGGGGATTGGCCTAAAACTTGGGAAATTTCGGAATAAGTTTTTTGATTTGAAAGATTTGCAAAATTAAGAGATTTCGAATCGGCAAACTTGTAATCAAAAGCGGGATCTACCGGTTCCAATTCAAGTACATGTTCTAATCTTTTACCGGTTTTGGTAAATAATTCTCGAAAGACCGCAGGTAAAGTTAAAAGTGATGGCCCAGTATCAAATGCAAAACCATCAATCCATTCCGTTCGGCATTTGCCACCAACTACATTTGATTGTTCAAAAATTTCAACCAGATGACCAGCTTTTGCAAGTCTGGCGGCAACGGATAGTCCACCAATTCCAGCTCCTATAACCGCGACCTTTGCCATTTAAATAATTGCTCTATCTCGCCAAGTAAGAGTGCCACGAATTTTTCCAAGCCAAGAGCTAGTCAACAGGTACAGCAGCACAATGACCGCAATTGGGTGAAATACAACTGATCGTAAATCTGAATTAGTTTTTACTGCAGAAAATATTCGACTAATTATTATTAAAACCGCAGCATTCTTAAATGATGAGTGTGTATCTAGTGCAAAGAAATTTATTATTCCAGTCAATGCCAAAATTGAAAATGCAAATACTGATCCAACAATTGAACCAAACGCTGCCCAAAGTGATTTACGATAACCATTAAATAATGCTTTGCCATTGTCATACATCAAACAACTACTGATTCGACTGCCCTCTATTACACCACCGACAAATCCATTTTGGGACAATTGCCGAGCTAACTGAAGATCATCTAACACTTTATTTTTAATTGCTTTATGACCACCAACTGCGAAGTACGCTGACTTTTTTATAATAAAAAATTGTCCGTTTGCCACAATCATGCTTTTAATTTTGAACTTATGCGCAAACCAAAGTGGCACACTCGATAACCAAGACCATTGCAGCAAGGGTTGAAAAATAAAGGGAATGAACCCTTTTGTTAATTGTTTTGGATACGGTGAAATGAAATCCCAGTTGGGGGCTGCGGCTATTGCTGCACAGATTGCATTTTGTGTGAGCCTTACATCAGCATCTAAAAAGACCAAATAATCTGGGGCAAAATCTTTTTCCGCAGCTTCAGCTAGTTGCCAACAAGCCCAAAGTTTTCCTAGCCAGTCATTTGGAAGTTTTTGAGCATACACCTTATTTACATCAGCTCTGGCTGCAATTTCCTTGCCAGTTTCATCAGTTGAAAAATCATCTAGTGCGAATACTTTAAATTGGTGCAAATTTCGTTGTGATAGTGCGCAGTCAAGCGATTGATTTACATTATTTATTTCATTTCTAAACGGAATCAAAATTGCAATTTTCTTATTTATAACTGCATCTGTTTTTGGACTGGCGGCTTTAAGAGTTAGTAGATTAAAAAGGCTAAGTAGTGCAGCAATTAAAGCTAACCCAAAACTTATTTGGGCAAAAATTTCAATCATCAAAGTTCTGCGGGCGGACCAAAACGTCTATTAAAAAAGTACGGCAGAACAATTAATCCAAATGCTATGCCACCGAGCAGGGCAATTCCAGGTCGATCAAAAAAGAATAAATTGCCAACAATTCCGCTAAACCAACTCCAGAGCAAAAAGAAATCAATTACTCTAATCAATGAACCAGATTTACGTCGATCTAATGGCAACAGGGCATGCAAAATTGCCATCAAACCCATTCCGCTTAATAACCAACCGACTGAGTTAGATAAAGGAATATTGTCGGTATACGGCATCGCTGGACCATCAAATTTCCAAGTCCACCTATTTGCATTAACCATTTGTGGATCTAAGAAAATATCCCAAGCCATTAATCCAAATCCGCCAACCAGAAATACCCAATGTTTGCTTATTCTTCGCGCAGCTATTAAAAGCGGATGTGCCAACATCACCCAAGCAAATGGCACTACTAATGGCACACCATAAACAAAATATCCAAGCGAGCCATCGTAAGAATAATTTCCAAATGGCCAACCAGTTCTACTGCCAATTTGTTCAACTATTAACGCAAAAGTAAAAGTTATCGACAGATAAGAAATGGCGTAACCAAACCCATATGCAAACCAAGCGTGTAGACACATTGCGCCCGCACCCCAATAAACAGTTGCAATAGTTACTAGGCGCAACCATTCTTGAATATTTTTATCAGATGACCCGTCAAGTAATGGATAAGAAATTTGAAGTGCGACTGCAATTAGTAAGACTGATAACAGCAAAAATCTTTTAATTGGCGATAAACCACGTCGCGATCGCAATCTAGGACTAAATTGTCGAATCGACATACGCTAATTCTGCCTTATAAAACCCCACGCTTTTCTAACACCTGAAAACGGGCGAACATCTCTTCGGCATACCAATCTAACTCTTTGGTTTTGGCTATGACTTTTTGGTGAGGCGCGTCTTTATATGCAAATTGTCTAAGTGCGTTTTGATCACGCCAGATTGAAAAGGTTCCTTGAAGTCCGATGGGTGCTTCACCGATTCCTATTGCTGAAAGCAATCCATCTGAGTTATGCAGACTAGTTGTAACCGGTGGTACCGAACGCCAAAATCTAAAATTTTCATGCCATTTAATTCTGGCTCGAGTAATTGCGGCAACTTCATTTGATTGACTTGTTAAAGAATCAGATTGGAAAGTAAATGGTGTTTTTTTAGACCACTTACCGTGTGCTGAAATTGGTTTTAATAGAACTCGAAATTCTGTTTGTGAAATTTTTCGCCACTGTTTAATTACCTGAGAATTTTCAAATTGATTTAACTTGGAATTTTCGATTGTGACTAGTAACCCCCATCGGGTTAAATCGGCATCATTTAGATTGAAAGTTTTTCCTTTTCCAGTTCCTAATAATTTGGCGAACTGAACACTTGGGAATCGGCGCACCATTACTCTATGAATAGCCATAAAGAGCAGTGCAATTGGAAATTGAAACCAACTAATTCGCCAAAAATATAGAACGGTTATCAATTTAATTTTTTGAATTTACTTGCGATGTAGTTTCAAAAATTTCTGCTAGAACCTCTTGAGTGCTGTCCCACATTGGCGCGTGACCTGAACTTGGCAAAATTACCCACTTAGAGTGATCTGGCGAGAGGGTTCGCTCTTGGCATGTTTTGGCAGGCAATGAGCGATCAGAATCCCCAAAAATAATTGTGACTGGTATGTCAGTTGAGATATTTCGTTCAAATCTTTTGTGCAACATGCCATTCCAAACTGGGAAATATCCATCGGCTTTTGCCATTGCTTGGACCGCATCGAGGCAGATTTCGTAATCTAATTCTTGCCACCTTGGCGATACCGATTCAAATCCAATTTGCTTACCAAATTTGTATTTTAGTAATGATGGTGCCGGTTTAACTAAAGTTTTTGCCAAACCCCGCACCATAAATTCTGCTGGAAATTTACTGGTGAAAGGTGTTAGCCATAATCCGGCGGGAGCTAACCCAACATAACTAATTACCGCATCGGGAAAATCGGCCGACATTTCTAAACCAATCCAACCGCCGAGTGAGTTTCCAACTAAATGGAATCGATTGATTCCCTCATCTTTTAAATTTTTAAATACTAACTTTCCCAATGAATTTGGATCCATAGGTTGAGCGGCTGATAGCGGAGTACCGCCATGCCCTGGTAAATCTAAAGTAATGACTTCGAATTTTTCTGACAATGCCGGAATTAATGGTTTCCAAGCTGTGCTGGCAGATCCCATGCCATGAATTAAAACCAGTGCGCTTCCGCTTCCGAATCGGTTTAACTTCAATTTCATAACTCGAATTTTACTTCTTAACCCTTTTTAATATGAAACTGAACAAAGTTCCAATAGCAATACCCCAGATTAAGTCAATTGAAATAGTGGCTATTGCGGTAACTAAGTAAATAGCAAAACTTGCTTGACCTTCTTGTACAACTTTTCTAAATGTGTTTCGATTAAAGATTCTAAGTGAGGTTCCAATTAATACTCCAGCAATTGCGGCGGTAGGAATTTTGGCAAATATAGGAGCACCGAATAACACAATGATTAACAGGAATACCGAATGTGCCATGGCTGAAATTCGAGTGTTTGCGCCGGCTCGGATGTTTACGCCAGTGCGGGCGATTGCGCCGGTGGCTGGCATTCCACCACTAATTGATGCAGCTGCGCTGGCTAAACCTTGTCCGAAAAGTTCCAGGTTGGGATTGAAAGGCTTAGGAGCCTTTTTAATTTCATCTGCAACCCGTGCTGATAACAGTGATTCTATTGCAATTAAAAGCGCGATAGTAAAACTCGGAATTAGCAAATTAATTAATCCATAATCATTGGATTGATTTGCGGTTATCGCAATATGCGGGAAATCAAAGTCGAAAGCAGCCCGTGGAATATTTCCAATTCGCGGAATGCTTAAATTAAAAATCAAAGAAATGAGTGTCACCAATGTTAATGCTGCAAAACTTGCTGGTACATAAATTCTGACTTTCAGAAGTTCAATAATTTTTACAATGTTGAATTTCACCAAGAGTGTCGCGGCAACTAAAAAAATATTAACCCAATGAATTTTTGAATCTATTGCATTAATTAGAGTTTTATAGGCAACTACTAAGGTGCGAGTACCGGAGCCTTTCTCAACATCAAAAACATATGGAAGTTGTTGAATCGTAATAATTATGGCGATTCCAACAGTGAATCCTTCAAGCACCGAACTTGGCACAAACTTAATTAACTTACCAAGCTTTAATAAAGCCATCACCAAAACCATGATGCCGGAGAGCAAACCAAGTATTGGGATTGCATTTATTCCATATTTTGCAATTACTGGAATTAAGACCACGGTCATTGCGCCGGTTGGACCACTAACTTGCCAATTTGATCCGCCAAAAAGTGCAGCAATGAATCCGGCCACGATTGCTGTCACAATGCCATTTGCCGCGCTCATACCACTGGTGATTCCAAAGCCAATTGCGAGTGGCAGCGCCACAATCGCAACTGTTAATCCCGCAAAAATATCTTTGCTGTAAGCCGATAAATTTGTGGGAAATTCAATTTCTTTTAAGAATTTCACTTCTTAATTTCCGACTTTCATAGGTTTCGCGTTGGTCGAGTTTTTTAACTCTGCAAAACTAGTTGGAAATACCGAATGTGGATGTCCAGCAGCTGCCCAAATCACCTCATACTGTTCTAGATCCTGATCAATCAAAATTATTGGTTCAAGTAATCCAGATTCTGGCTGCCAACCAAGTGGCGCAACGCCACCGATTGCAAATCCAGAATGCCTTCGAACAAACTCTGCATCTGCTCTTAACAACTTACTTATTCCTAATTCTTTCGCCACTAATTCAGTATCTACTCGGTGCGCACCAGAAGTAATGACCAATAATGCTCGATCTGAATCAGGCAGTGCGAAAATAATTGATGAGGCAACTTGTCCGACCAAAATACCTAGCGCATCCGCAGCTTCCTTAGCACTTCGCGCGGAATCGGTAAGCGCTTTTATCTCACCTGTTATGCCCAACTCTTTCATTTTCTCTCGCACTCGCATAACAGCTGGGTGATTTTCAATTTCAGATTGAGAGACCAAAATAATTACCTAACTTGTCGCAATCGCATGCCACAAATTGAATATGGCAATCGCAAATAATAGATATGCAAAACTGGTTTTGAGAATTTTAGTTGGAGCTTTCGGAGCCACTTTGGCAGCAAATTGCGCAACAATTACTGCAACTAAAGCGATGATTATTGGATACTGCCACTTAACTTCATTCCAAGAGTGGATTCTGGCGATAAACGCGGTGAAGCAATTCAACGAAATTATCAGAAGAGAAGTACCGGCCGCTTTATTTTGGGCGGTGTTGTAAAACAAAACCAGAACTGGAATCGCCAAAAATCCACCGCCGATTCCAAATAATCCGGTAAGTGAACCAATAATTAATGACAACAAAATCAGTGAAAAGTTTGACATCTTTTGTTCTGGTTTAGCAGTAATCGGCGCGCGCAGCATCGAAACCGCCGCAACTGAAAGTACTAATGAAAAACCAATTAGGACCACATTTTTAGGAAGTCGATCAACATAGAGCGAGAATCCAATATTGGTAATCAAGCCGATTGCCCAAATAACCAATGCTTCTTTTACTAAGACATCTTTAATGCGCCACTTTGGAATTAATCCGGAAAGCGCAGCTAAAAAGACCACCGCTAAAGCGGCTGTAGTTGCCGAAGTGGTTTCAAAATCAAATATATAAATAAGTATTGGCACCGAAACCATTGCACCGCCTGCTCCTACGAAACCTAAAACCGCGCCAATAAATGCTCCGCTCAAGATTGCTAGCGAAATTAGGGTCAGAGTCATGAGGTAAACCTACTAAATTACCTAAAGCAGAAAAACATTGTTTGGATTAGCAAGATATCTTCAAGATACTGTCAAGATTCCCGCAAAATATCGGCAACTTATATACAAAAAAGAAATCGCCCCCCGATTTTTTTCAAGGGGCGATTCTAGATTTAGAATTTATTGTTTAGTTCTTAAAGAACAATAAGGTTCCAACTTGTGGTCCGAAATTCGCACCAGCATGAAGCACAGCGAACATAACTAACGAAGCGCCAGCCAAAGCTAGATCTTTGAAGAAAGCAATAGTTTCATTTTGCTTTGCGGTTGGATCGGTTTCTTTCCAGAAGTTGTGCATTAAGAATGCGGTTGGAATCAAGAAGATTGCAATTAACAATGCGCCAAGGTCAGCATAAAAACCTAGAACGATGTATAGGCCACCAAGCAGAATCATTAATCCGCTGATGTATACCGATGCGCGTGGCATTGGCACCTTCTTATATTGTGCATAGCCAGTCATTGCTGCATTTTTTGTGAAATGTGCGATTCCTGAGTTAATGAAAATCAGCGCAAATAAAATGCGACCGACTACAAGTATTGCGTCCATCCATACCCCTTTTTATTTTGTTTTTATTTTTGCTTGGTTTTATTTTTACTACCAATCAAGATGAGGGTAGGTGAGATTAGTTGAAAATTCAACTAATCGAGTCGGGCGTGTCTCATTCAATTGCCACACGGTGAATTGCCGCTGGTTGACGGCTGTCAGGTGAAATCAGTATCTTTCGAACATATGTTCGAAAACATTCAACCAACCAATAAGCCCGGTGATCGAGCAGGCGACCGAGTAATTGTGGCTGGCCATGATCCAATTGAATTTATTTATTTAGGTCGACGATTTCATGTGCATGCTGTTAATTCTCGTTGGTCTGAATCTGGTGGTTGGTGGAATCGAATTAGCGATGGCACAACTCATGATTCAAATTTAGTTAATAACTTAATTAATGATTTTGGTCGATCTATCTGGCAGGTTGAGGCGGCATTAATCGGTGCGGTCTCTACCTTTGAAATCGAACTTGATGAGTTAACCAAAATCTGGCGGGTCAGACCATCGTCGAGGCCTGCGGCAAATTCAAAAGATTATTAAGAGATTAAATGAGATGCAAAGTAAGTTCACACATTTACATGTACATAGTGGCTACTCATTTAAATATGGCACTGCAAAACCTGAGCAACTAGTAAAACAAGCCGCTGAATTTGGCATGTCAGCATTGGCGCTGACTGATCGCGACAATATGGCTGGTGTAATTCGCTTTGCTCAAAGTTGTGAGGGTTACGGCATCAAACCAATCATTGGTGTGCAGATTCCATTTCTACAAAATAAACATCGGGTGATTTTGCTAGCTACCGCCGATGGCGGGTTGGCGGCGTTGTATCGATTATTTTCTGCGGTGAAATTAAATGATGGTTTGTTGACTTACGAACTATTACAAAAAAATCAAACATATGCCAGCAAACTTTTAATTATGCATGGCGCGCACTCTCAGTTAGCTTATTTGATTTCGCAGCGACAGATTCCGCAAGCGCAGGCCTACTTGTCATCAATTAAAGAGTTTTTTCTAGACCAAGCATTGGCCTTAACCTCACATCGAATCAGGGGAGATGGCCCTTATTCCACGCCATTTGCGGCTCGTAATTTAGTTTTTGCCCGAGAAAATAATGTGCCAGCGATAATTACTAATTCAGTAAGAATGCTTGATGCAACTGATGGTCCGCTAGCAGATGTGCTTGATTCCGCTCGCAATCTTGTGCCATTACACGACCGGTATGTAGAGCGGCGCAATAGTGAGGGGTACTTAAAGTCAGCGGCAAAGATGAAACAGATTGCCGACGAAATCGCGCAAGCAGCGGGCGAGGTAAATGGCAATCATTTACTGCGCACCAGCGCACAATGGGCAGAGCGATCAATATTAGATACTAGGCGAGATATCGGAATCGGAAAGATTCATCTGCCCGAACCGCAAGCTGTTGGTGCTAAAAATATTGAAGAGTTAAATCAAATTTTGCGGAAACGATGTCAATCAATTTTGCCATCCCGTTATTTCGGAGATGATTTAACAATTGCCCAAAATCGGTTATCTGATGAAATCGCTACGGTGGGGCAACTTGGGTTTGCCTCTTATTTTTTAACAGTAGCGCAGGTAGTCGATATAGCGCGGGCAAAGGGAATCCGAGTGGCAGCGCGGGGTAGTGGCGCCGGTTCATTAATTTGTCATCTGCTTGGCATATCAGCAGTTGATCCATTGGCACATGGATTAATAATGGAGCGGTTTTGTTCAGCGCTACGAAATGAACTTCCCGATATCGATATCGATGTTGAATCTGCCAGAAGATTAGAAATTTACGATGCGGTCTTTGCCAAGTTTGGAACTCGAGTGGCAACGGTTTCAATGGTCGAGACTTATCGCGCTCGTCATGCAATTCGTGATGTCGGCATGGCACTTGCAATTGCGCCGGCCGAGATAGATCTAATCGCTAAATCACTGCCACACATTCGAGCTCGCAACATCAGTGCCGCACTTGAAAACTTACCGGAATTAAAAGATTTAAAACTTGATACTCCGATACTTAAAACCGCGATTCATCTTGCTCAAAAACTAGATGGTTTACCCAGACATCTTTCTATGCATCCATGTGCGGTAGCGATATCTGATTTAACGTTGCCAGATTGCGCACCAATTGAAACAAATGCCAGCGGATATCCAATGGTGCAATTTGATAAAGATGATGTTGAAGCGATTGGTTTTTTAAAACTAGACATTCTTGGTGTGCGCATGCAATCTGCAATCGCTTATTCGTTAAATGAAATTGAGCGCACCCAAAATATCAAAATTGAGCCAGATCAGATTCCACTAGATGATGCCAAAACCTTTGACTTAATTGCCTCCACCAGAACACTTGGTGTATTTCAAATCGAATCACCTGGCCAACGAGAATTAATTGGAAAATTTGCACCCAGTTCTTTTAACGACTTAATTATTGATATTTCACTATTTCGTCCTGGGCCAGTTAAAAGCGACATGATCACGCCATTTTTAGCAGCCCGTCATGGATTACGTGCGCCATTAATTATTCATCCAAAACTAGATTCAATCATGGCCGAAACTGAAGGGGTGGTGGTTTTTCACGAACAAGTAATTAAATTAATTTCAATCATGACCGGAATCTCATTAGCCGCTGCCGATGAAAAACGGCGCGAACTTGGCACATTAGATGGCCAACAAGCGGTTTGTGATTGGTTTTATCCAGCGGCAATTGCAAATGGTTTTTCGCTTGTAGTAGTGCAAGAGATTTGGCAGATTCTGCGAGCATTTGCTTCATTTGGTTTTTGTAAAGCACACGCTGCAGCTTTCGCACTTCCTACTTATCAATCAGCCTGGCTTAAAACTCATTACACCGCAGCATTTCTAGCCGGAGTCTTAACTCATGATCCGGGAATGTATCCAAAGCGATTGATTTTGGCTGATGCGAAACAGTGGGGGATAAAGATTTTGCCGGTAGATGTAAATAAATCTGCCGCTACTTATACGGTTGAATTAATTTCGCTCGATAAAAATAACGGCTTAACTACATACCAAGCACCTGATTTGAAAAGTACCGGTCGAAAATTACAACTACCTGATGCTCGTGGCTTTGCAATTAGAGTGGCGTTATCTGACATAGATGGAATAAGCGAACAAGAAGTCAGCACAATTATCTCTGCCCGGCCATACCTTGATCTAGCAGATTTTGTACGTCGCTCTGGTGCTAGTCGACCAACTGCCGAGGCACTAGTTGCACTTGGTGGCTTTGCAGATTTACATCAAAATCTAAATCAACGTGATTTACTGCTTCATTTGCAAGATTTATATAAATTAAATTACCAACCAATAAGCCAAGACCAAATGGTTTTAGCGTTATTGCCACCACCGTTGGCAGCCACTGGATTACCAGAAATTACCCAAAGTGAGAAAGTAACCACCGAACTAAAACTTTTGGGAATGGATGTCTCAAATCATGTTTTAAGTTTTTACGGTGATTTTTTAAATTCAATTAAAGCAATTCGTTCTAGCGATGTAATTATGCAGCGCTCTGGTGCATCAGTATTAGTAGCCGGAATAAAAGTAGCGCTACAGACCCCACCGGTTAGATCAGGTAGACGGGTGATGTTTTTGACTCTAGATGATGGCTACGGTTGTAACGACATAACCTTCTTTGAAGATATTCAACGCTCTTGCGCCAATTTGTTGCGAACCAGTTCATTGTTTTTAGTGCGTGGCGTACTTCGGCGAACCGGCCCGAGAGGTGTTTCAATAAGAGCGAGCGAGGTTTGGGATCTTCCTAGTTTGTATGAACAATATAAATTAGAAAAAACCCAGCAGATAAAAGAACTAACAAAAGAACAAATAAAAGAACAGAGCGATGATGCAAGAGTCAGTTAATTCAACAATCCTGCATGTCGACATGGATGCTTTTTATGCATCGGTATCAATTCGCGAAAATCCAAAACTAAAAGGTAAACCAGTTGTGGTTGGGGCTGGCGCTCGCGGCGTGGTGCTGTCGGCAAATTATCAAGCTCGAGAGTATGGAATTCGCGCCGCTATGCCAGTTGGTCGCGCCCGCAGGTTGGCACCAAATGCAGTTTTTGTCTCGCCAGATCATGAAAAATATAGCGAGGTTTCAGATTCGGTAATGGCGATATTTCGCAAGTACACCCCATATGTCGAACCCCTTTCATTAGATGAAGCATTTTTAGATGTAACCGGTGTGCGCAAATTGTTTGGTAGCGGCAATGAAATTGCGCAAAAAATACGAGCCGAAGTTCTTGCTACTGAAAAAATCACCTGTTCAGTTGGAATTGCTCACAATAAATTTATTGCCAAACTGGCATCTGGTCACTGCAAACCCGATGGCTGGTTAGAGGTAAAACCTGAAGCGATGCTGCAATTTCTGCATCCGCTTCCCGTGTCTGCAATTTGGGGGGTAGGGCCAGCCACTGAAGAACAATTAACACGGTTGGGTTTGCGAACCGTGGCTGATATTGCAAATACTCCATTAAATACATTGATTCGCGCCTTAGGAGATGCGGCCGGTAATTCGCTCTATGAATTAGCGTGGGGCCGCGATTTTCGCGAGGTGACTATTGATGAGCCAGATAAATCAATTAGCGCTGCTGAAACTTTTTCCTCTGATTTAGAGGATAGCCAAGAAATTTTACGAGAACTTTTGCGTTTAACTGAAAAAGCAACATCGCGAATGCGCACTAGACAATTAATGGCAAATACAATTTCCATCAAAGTTAGGTTTGCTGATTTTAAAACCATTTCAAAATCAAAAACGGTAGATCTACCTATAAGCGGAACTCAAGAATGTTATTTAGTTGCTAAAAAACTTTACGAATCATTAAAACTAGATGGTGCGCGAATTAGATTAGTGGGAATATCGCTAGAAAATCTCATCGATCAATCTGACTCGGTTGAACAATTAACTTTGGGGCAACGTCCGGTTGGCTGGCGTCAGGCAGAAGCGGCAGTAGATGATGTCTCTGAAAAGTTTGGGCAAGGGGCAGTTCGCCCGGCTCGGCTTATTGGCGACTGAAAATTCACCCATAAGTTGCATAATTACCGGTATTTATCGGTAATTAATTGGTCTAATTGAGCCGATTCAATTATTCCGACTTTCCACTAACCCCTTCCTGGTCTATATTTTGAATATGGCCCTTTCTGACCGCGAGAAAAAACTTTTGGCTGAGATGGAAGCTGCCCTTACTCAAGATGATCCAAAATTAGTTTCAACTTTAACCGGAACCGCACCGACCAAAAAGCAAAGCCGACTACTAGCTGGCATCGGTCTAGTAGCCCTTGGATTAATAATGTTGATCTCAGCATTGGTAGCCAAAGCAACCCCATTTGGAGTGGTTGCATTTTTGGTCGCCCTGGCTGGAATGGCTCTGGTGATTTCAAATCTGCCACTTGGCAACAGCTCTGAACAGAATCACCCATCGGGTAAATCGGGCAAAGGCAATGGGGCGCCAAGAAAAAAGCGCTCGCCTTGGTCAGGATTTGAAGAGCGTTGGGACCGAAGGAATTTCGATAACTAAGGCTGCTAACAGGCACTAGCAAAACTCTTACTTAAAAACCCACCAATTTCAGTTGGTGGGTTTTTGCTTTCTGCCAATCCAGCGAAATCCAGGGAGGAAAAATCACCGTTTCAGGAACGGTGGGAACAGGGGGAGCGAAGGGAGGGAAAGTGGGTGTTGGGGGTTGAAAGTGGGGAAAAAGGGAGTAAAGTGGGGAATTGGGGAAAAACCAGTTAAAACTTTTTTCTAAACATTTCGGGGGTGGGCGATGTTTTTGGGTACTCATGAACCAAAGCTCGACACCAAAGGCCGAATCATTTTGCCGGCCAGATTTCGCGAGGATCTCGCAGACGGTCTAGTAATTACAAAAGGACAAGAACGTTGCCTTTATGTATTTCCCGCAAATGAGTTTTCGGTAATCACTGAGAAATTAAGACAGGCACCTGTCACTGAAAAATCTGCTCGCGATTACTTGCGCGTGATGTTTGCCGGAGCGCACGATGAAATTCCAGATAAGCAAGGACGAGTAACGATTCCAACCGGTCTTCGCGAATATGCATCGTTAGAAAAAGATTGCGTAGTCATCGGTGCAAATACTCGAGTCGAAATTTGGGACAGCACCTCTTGGAATAAATATTTGAAGGATCGCGAAAAATCATTTGCCGATGTTTCAAAGGAGGTACTACCCGGATTGTTCTGAGCAATCTATTTAGGCCACTACCGACCATTACCTCTTTATTAGGGCATCACTTCCCCGGTGCCTTACACCACCCCGGTAGATCCGTCGGTCGGTAGTGACCTAAATAGATAAAGCAAAGAGTTTTGGTAGTTAAAAAATAAAGAAAGCAAAACGAGTAAGTAAAGCGAAAGGCAAGACGAGAAAGGGGGAGAGATGGCAACACATATTCCAGTCGCATTAAATCGTTGTGTTGAACTTTTGTCAGTTTCTATCTCGAAATCAAATTCTCCCGTCGCCGTAGATGCCACCCTTGGATTAGGTGGCCACTCAGCACTACTGCTCTCAACTTTTCCAAACTTAAAATTAATCGCAATTGATCGTGACCCAACGGCTATTGAAATTGCCAAAG
This sequence comes from uncultured bacterium, assembly GCA_963977945.1. Taxonomy (GTDB): domain Bacteria; phylum Actinomycetota; class Actinomycetes; order Nanopelagicales; family Nanopelagicaceae; genus CALMJB01. Next base: position 2,810 of record CAXBQO010000003.1, on the reverse strand, counting down.
AAAGACTTGCAAAATTTGAATCTCGCATCACATATGTAAATAAGACTTACGACTTAATTGATGAGGCAATTGCCCAGCTAAATCTGCCAGCGGTAAATGCAATTTTGTTTGATCTCGGAGTTTCCTCTATGCAGTTAGATCAAGCCCAAAGGGGATTTTCTTATTCGCAAACTGCACCACTTGATATGCGAATGAATCCAAAAGATTTAAAAACTGCAAAAACAATCGTGAACTCCTATTCAGTTGCAGAGTTAACTAAAATTTTTAAAGTTTACGGCGAAGAAAAATTTGCCAATCGCATTGCTAAAAATATTGAAAAAGCTCGGGGTAAAAGTGAAATTCAAGATACCGCGCAGTTAGCCCAACTAATAAAGGATTCAATTCCAGCACCTGCTCGACGAATCGGTGGAAATCCAGCAAAAAGATCATTTCAGGCGCTGCGAATTGAGGTAAATAACGAACTTTCAATTTTAGAGCGGGCATTGCCTAAGGCACTTGCGGCGTTGGCAGTTGGTGGCCGAATGGTTGTTATGTCTTACCAGTCGCTAGAGGACAAATTAGTAAAACAAATATTCAAATCAGTTACGCAAACTAATTCACCAATCAGATTACCAATCGAGTTACCCGGTTCTGCTGCCAAATTTTCATTACTGACCAAATCAAGTGAGGGTGCCTCGGAGTCAGAAATAACGGAAAATCCAAGGGCTGCTTCGATGAGGTTGCGAGCAGTCGAAAGGTTGGCTGCTTAATGTCGATCACTTCTTTTACCTCGTTAACTTCAATGACCGAAGCGGTTTCAAATCGAACTGCAAACGCGGTTTTGAAATTGGTGCCAGAAATAGATTCCGATAAATCTTTGGATAAAAAAGGTTTTGGAATCTTCATCGGATCGATGTTTGGTGTTGGCCTACTTGCTTTGCTAATGATTAATACCGCAGCAAATCAAGATGCATTTATTTTGGCGGATTTGAAAGATCAATTATCGGTCGCTACAGAGCAGCGTGAGGCAACATTAAAAGAGCTACAAAGAATTGCAGCTCCGGATAATTTGGCAGAGAGCGCGAAAAAAATTGGCATGGTGCCAGGATCAACTCCGAAATTTATTTATCTACCCGGAAGTCAGCCAAGTGCTACCGATCCGGTAATTAATTCCGCCAACACCTCTGATGTAGCAAAAGATGTCGGAAAACTGGTAGTTCGATGAATCAAGCGCTACCGCCCAGAGCGGCTTTAACTAAGTCGCGAATTCGCACAATGGTCTTTATTTTGATTTTTGTATTTGCAATTTTTGCATTGCGATTAATTGATGTGCAATCTATTAGGGCGGCAGGATTTGCGGCCAAAGCCAATAATGAATTAACAAAAGTAAATACATTGCTCGCACCACGAGGCACGATTTACGACGCAAACGGAGTTGAACTTGCTCGAAGCGTTTCGGCAATAAATATAGCAGCAGATCAAACTGTGGTTGGAGATCCACAAAAAGTTGCACAACTAATAGCGCCGTTTTTAAATCAATCCGTCTCAGAATTAACCACGCAATTAACCGGCACAAAACGATATGTCGTACTTGCTAAAGAAGTTAATCCAGAAACGTGGCGCTCAATTTTTGCTGCAATTAGTTCTTACAACAAAGAGGTAATGAAAGAAAAAGATGGCATAACTAAACGAATTGGCGGATTGATTCCAACCAGAAGCTACATTCGTGATTATCCAAATGGTGAAATGACCGCGTCATTGGTCGGAATCATCAACGACCAAGGTGAAGGTTCAGTCGGAATTGAAAGCAGTTTGAACTCATATTTAGCCGGACAAAATGGCCGTTATCGATATGCAAATGGAATTGGCAACATAATTCCAGGTTCAGAACAGGTAGAAGTGCCAGCAAAATCTGGCACCAGTATCAAGTTAACAATTGATCGCGATGTTCAATGGGTTGCGCAAAACGCAATTTCAGAGGTAGTTAAAAAATCTTCTGCCAAATCTGGCACGGTAATTGTTATGGATCCAAAGACTGGAGCAATTTTGGCGCAGGCGAGTGCGCCTAATTTTGATCCGGCTAACACTAAAAATTTATCAATTGAACAAACTCGAAATCCGGCAACGCAAGAGGTATTTGAACCCGGTTCAACTGGAAAAGTTATAACGGTTGCGGCCGCGTTAGAAGAAAATAAAGTCACACCAGAAACGGTTTTTACGGTTCCGGATAAATTGCAAATTTACGATGCAACTTTCCACGATCATGATTCCCACCCAAATTTACGTTTGACCACAACTGGATTGCTGGCGGTTTCAAGTAACACCGGTGCAATCAAAGTCGGACAATTACTTGGCAAAGAAACTCTGTTCTCGTATCTGCAGAAATTTGGAATCGGTGAAAGTACCAATTCAAAACTGCCAGGTGAATCTGCCGGTTTATTAAGACCACTTAAAGAATGGTCCGGCACATCTTTGCCAACCATTTCATTTGGTCAGGGTTATTCAGTCACCGCTCTGCAAGCAACTAGTGTCTTTGCCACAATCGCAAATAATGGTGTTCGAGTTAAGCCAACAATCTTGGCGGGAACTTATGATGAACAAGGAAATTACTCCCGATCAAATGCATCAGATTCAATCAAAGTCATGAGTCCAGAAAATGCCACTGAACTACGCACCATGTTGGAAAGCGTTGTTTCAAATCAAGGTACTGCGCCACAAGCTGCAGTGCCGGGTTACCGAGTTGCAGGAAAAACTGGAACCGCAGAGCGTTTTAACGATTCTTGCAAATGTTATAGCGGATACACCGCATCATTTATTGGAATGGCTCCAGC
>CAXBQO010000002.1:0-33601 GCA_963977945.1 uncultured bacterium | reverse complement strand
ATGTCCGCAAAGGTTCAACAGTTTCTAATACTTGTTCAACTTTTGCCGGCAGTTGATTTAGCTCACTTAATACCTGATTTATTTCGTTTTGGTTGATTCCTTTTTTAGTTAATTTCGCAAAATGTAATCCGAGTAAATAAATTGCAATTAACTGCGTAACAAAAGCTTTAGTAGAGGCAACTGCAATCTCTGGCCCAGCAACGGTGTAAATAACGGCATCAGATTCTCGGGGAATAGTGCTGCCATTGGTATTACATATTGCTAAAACTTTTGCGCCATTTGATTTGGCGTAACGCATCGCCATTAAAGTATCCATGGTTTCTCCAGATTGAGAAATTGGAACTACCAAAGTTTCGCTATCAAGTCTTGGTTCGCGATATCGATATTCGGAGGCAAGTTCGACGTCAACTGGAATCCCGGCCCATTGTTCAACAGCGTACTTACCAACTAAGCCAGCATGATAAGCGGTGCCGCAAGCAATAAAAACTATCTTTTTTATTGCCGATAAATTCAGATCTAATTTCAATCCATCAGCGCGAGTTAACAATGTATCGGCAATAGCTTTTGGTTGTTCATATATTTCCTTGAGCATGAAATGACTAAAGCCACCGCGTTCGGCCGCTTTGGCATCCCATGAAATTTCAAATTGTTTTGGTTTCACCGATTTTCCATCTAGATCTGATACTTCAACTCGATCTGGCCAAATTGCAACAATTTGATCTTGTCCTAGTTCTAGTGCGGTTTTAGTTTGCGCGATGAAGGCAGACACATCTGATGCAAGAAAGTTTTCACCTTTACCTACTCCAACTACTAAAGGGGAGTTTCGCCTTGCTCCGACTATTAATTCTGGTTGATCTGAATGAAGAGCTAACAAAGTGAACGAGCCACGCAACTCTTTGCATACCTCTCGCATTGCGCCGAGTAAATCTTGACCATTCCTTTTATATATATCTCCGAGAAGCAGCGCTACCGATTCGGTATCGGTCTCAGATTTATGTTTTATTCCGGCGCGCTCTAGACGATCTCGTATTTCTAAATAATTCTCAATAATTCCATTATGAATTACCGCTAATTTTCCACTCTCATCTGTATGTGGATGTGCATTTAAATCTGTTGGACCACCGTGAGTTGCCCATCTAGTGTGGCCAATTCCAGAAGTTGTGGTTGGCACATTGCTTAATGCTGCGGAAAGATTTGAAAGTTTGCCGGCACGTTTTTCCACAAAAAGTGGTTCGCCTTTTTTATTTGGAATTGCGATACCGGCTGAGTCGTAGCCGCGATATTCCAAACGTTTTAAGCCCTCAATAATTGGAGTAATTGCTGTGGTCTTGCCGGTGTAGCCGACGATGCCGCACATAATTAACCTCCGAGTTCAGATGTTACTACTTTAGAAATCTCATTTGCGATTTGATTGGCTAAATCTAGCGTCTTTGCTTCAACCATAATTCGAATTAAATTCTCGGTACCAGATGCACGAACCAAGATCTGACCTTCACCTTTTATTCTTTGTTGTTGATTAGAAATCTCTGAATTAATTCTTTGATTATTAGTTAGTTTTGATTTATCTACATTTTTTACATTTAACAGCACTTGAGGATACTTCACTACAACACTTGCCAGATTTTTTAAACTTGTTTTTTTATTAGCCATCTGTTGTAAAACTTGAAGTGCAGTAAGAATGCCATCACCGGTTGTCGCATACTCACTTATAACAATGTGGCCAGATTGTTCGCCTCCGATTGAAAGTTTTTCCTGCTGCATCTGTTCAAGTACATACCGATCACCAACTGATGTTTTAACAACTTCAATTGAATGTTTATGCATTGCATCTAAAAATCCTTGATTGCTCATAACTGTGGCTACTACTTTATTTTTAGAAAGTTTTTGACTAGTTTTCATCGCGATTGCCAACATGGCAAGGATTTGATCACCATCTACTAAATCCCCAGTGTGATCAATCAACAAACAACGATCGGCATCACCATCGTGGGCAATTCCAATATCTGCTGCGGTTTCCCGCACTTTCGCAATTAAGTTTTCTAAATGGGTAGAGCCACAGTTTTTGTTTATATTAAATCCATCTGGTTGATTTGAAATCGCAATTACCGTAGCACCAGCGCTTTCATAAGCTTTCGGTGCAATTAAAGATGCCGCGCCATTAGCGCAATCCACCACTACTTTTAAACCCTTTAAATTTTCATTTACGCTGGTGCGCAGAAAACTTAAATATTCACTGGCGCAAGAAGAGTCTAGATATTTTTTTAGATTGATTTGCTGTAAATCTGCATCATTGATTGGCTCATTTAATAAAAGTTTTTCAATCTCATTTTCTATTTGATCTGAAAGTTTTTCGCCACCTTGAGCAAAGAATTTAATTCCGTTGTCTGGCACCAGATTGTGAGAGGCGGAAATCATCACGCCAAAGTCATAATTTCTCTTCCTTACTAAATATGCAACCGCTGGAGTTGGTATCACGCCGGCTAAGTGAACTTCGGCGCCAAATTTTTCAAGTCCGGCAACCACCGCTCGTTCCAGATATTCAGCTGATTCGCGCGAGTCATTTCCAATCAAGACAACTGGTTTTGAATTTGTGCCTTTAGTTAATACTTTTGCAGCGGCAATTGATAAATTAAAAATTAATTGACTAGTTAATTGTTGCTTTGCTATCCCTCTAACACCATCGGTGCCAAAGAGCGCCATTATCAGAACAAATTTCTGAAGAAAAAATCTATAGAAAAATTAACGCTTGCTATATTGCGAGCGTTTGCGTGCTTTCTTTAATCCGTACTTCTTACGTTCAATCACTCGAGCATCGCGAGTTAAGAATCCTGCCTTTTTCAATGATGGACGATTTGCTTCAAGATCAATTGCATTTAATGCTCTGGCAATTCCAAGACGTAATGCACCAGCTTGGCCGGAGATTCCGCCACCAGCAATGCGGGCGAAAACATCGTATGCATTGTCAGCACCAACTGCGCGGAATGGTTCAGAAATTAATTGTTGATGCACTTTATTTGGAAAGTAAACGCCAAGTTCTTTACCGTTAACAACCCAACGACCACTACCTGGAACTAGTCGAACGCGAGCAACCGCCTCTTTACGACGACCTACGCCACGGCCAGGCGCTTTAATCGCGGCGCGATTTGTTGCCGCTGATGGAGTGCTGGAGGTGTAGGAGGTTAATTCAGCTGTCTCGGTATCGCTCATTTAATTAATTCTCCCGTTACTTAATTTCTTATTTAATGATCTGTGAAACTTGTTCAAATTTATAAGGTGTTGGATTTTGAGCAGCGTGTGGATGTGTTGCTCCGGCATAAACTTTTAATTTAGAAAATGCTGCGCGGCCAACTGTGTTCTTAGGCAACATACCTTTTACAGCCTTTTCAACGGCGCGAGTTGGAAACTTCTCAAATAATTCGGTGTAAACCCGGCTGGTAATTCCGCCTGGATAACCAGAGTGTTGATGCGCCATCTTTTGTTTCTTTTTTGCGCCAGTTAAAACAACTTTTTCGGCGTTAATTACAATTACAAAATCACCCATGTCCATGTGCGGCGCAAATGTGCTCTTATTTTTGCCACGCAAAATTGCCGCAGCATGAGTTGCCAATCGACCAAGCACAACATCTTGTGCATCGATGACAAACCACTTGCGATTTATGTCGCTTGGTTTTGGTGAATAGGTACGCATAAGGGGCGAAAGAATACCTGCGACCCAAGGTGAAGGTCAAAAAAACTGGCTCTAGTACTCCCAAACTGGATTATTTGACTCATGAACTTTGCCAGTTGCTGGAAAAATCAAATATCTATCAAATCCAGCGGTAAACCAACGATCATGAGTTACTGCAACTACTGTGCCAGTAAATTGTTCGAGTCCTTGTTCTAATGCTTGTGCCGATGCTAAATCTAAATTGTCAGTTGGTTCATCAAGTAACAACAGTGTGGCACCGCCAAGTTCTAACATAATTATTTGAAACCGGGCTTGTTGTCCACCCGACAATGATTCAAACTTTTGTTCAGCTTGATTATGTAATTCATACCTACGTAAAACACTTTTAGCCGCACCAAGTTGTAATGATTGTTCCTGCCACAAAATTTCAAGCAAAGTTTTGCCAATGAACTCTGGGTGTGCATGAGTTTGAGCAAAGTAACCAGCTACAACTCTGGCACCAAGTTTCCATTTACCTGAGTGTGCAATCTCTTCACCTGCAAGCAACCTTAAGAAGTGAGATTTTCCGGTGCCATTTTGGCCAAGAATTGCGATGCGATCTTGATAGTAAAACTCAATTGAAAATGGATCAGTTAACCCTTTTAGTTGTAATTCTTCGCAGGTAACAACGCGCTCGCCAGTTCGGCCACCTTTAATTTCAACTGAAACATTTTGTTCAATTGGTGGTGCTTCTGGTGGTCCAATCTCTTCAAACTTTCGCAATCTCGTTTGCATCGCGCGATATTTTGAAGCCATATCAGGAGAGTTTTTTGCTTGTACTTGTAACCGTTTTACTAATTCAACTAATCGTTCATGTTCTTCTTCCCACCTGCGCAAAAGTTCGGCAAATCTTTCAATGCGGGCAGCCCGCGCCTCATGCCAGGTTGAAAACTTTCCACCATGTACCCAAACTGTGTTTCCACTTGCTCCTAATTCCACGGTAATAATTCTTTGCGCTACGCGATTTAATAACTCTCGATCGTGGCTGACAAAGAAAATTGTTTTTGTAGATTGCAGTAACTGCTCTTCTAGCCATTCTTTTCCCGGAACATCTAAATAGTTATCTGGCTCATCTAGCAACAAAACTTCATCTGAGCCGCGAAGTAATGAGGAAAGTACTATTCGCTTTTGCTCGCCGCCAGAGAGAGTATTTACCGATCTATCTTTAACTTCGTCATAACTTTTTCGAAGTGCTTCATTGCAACAAATGTCCCAAGTGACCTCTAAGTCATAACCGCCAACATCATTCCAATCTGAAATTGCTTGCGCGTACAAAAGCTGATTTTTCTCATTGTCATCTGCTTTTAATTTTTTCTCAGCATCGGCTAATTCAGCTGCGGCTTTTCGAATTTTTTCACTCGCCACTGAAATTAATAACTCTCTTACTGTTGTGTTATCGCGCACCTGACCAATGAATTGGCGCATGACGCCAAGACCGCCGGTAATTGAAATTGCGCCGGCATGTGGTTCTAAATCTTTACAAATCATTTTCATCAAAGTTGTTTTGCCAGAACCGTTTGGTCCAACCAAAGCAACTTTCATGCCATCGCCAACTCGAAAATTTACGTCATCAAGAAGTATCCGACCATCAGGTAGCCAATATTGAACTTCACTTACATCTATGTGGCCCAATTAAAAATCCTCATCCCGTTTAGCAAAAGTTTTTTCAATTCGAGCCAGATACTGCGAAGGATCTGGATACTCAACGGACCAAAGCGTTAATCCTTCAGGAGGAAAAACATAACTATCTGGAATTCGTACCTTATTTATTAGGGTTTCATGCATCCACGCCGGAGGAAATCTTCCTTCACCAACGCAGACACTTGCACCAACTAAATTGCGCACCATTGAATACCCAAAAGCGTCGGCAATAACATCGCAAACGATTACGCCATCTTTCATTGACCATTCAAATTTCTGCAGTTGTCTGATTGTGGTGCCACCTTCGCGATGCTTACAGAATGCAAAAAAATCATGTTCGCCAATCAATAATTTAGCGGCTTCATTCATTAACGAAAGATCTAATTTTCGAAACCATGAAGCCACTTGAAATCTTTGCAATGGTGGAATCACTTGATTGTCATCAATAATTTGGTATTTGTAGTGTCGACTGAGCGCTGAAAATCTGGCGTGAAAATATGGGCTGATTTGTTCCACTTTTAAAATTCGCAAATCTGTCGGCAGAACTCGATTGCATCTATATTTTAAATTTTGCCCAGCATCACTTTCGATAAATTCATCTGGCAAATCCACATGCACCACTTGATTGTTTGCATGAACACCGGCATCGGTGCGACCAGCGACCGTTAAATTAACTTCGCGCTTTGCAAGAGTTGATAAAAAATCTTCTAGTTCTTGTTGAACGGTACGTAAATTTGGTTGCTTTGCCCACCCATAAAAATTTGTGCCATCGTAAGTGAGATCAATTCTTAAACGAGAAAACCCACGCTCAGGTTCGAGAGTGGGTTTTTTCATTAGTAATTTAATTTATTCGGATTTTTTGGCTGAAATCTCCTCTGCCAACATTTCGATTACCGCCATTGGTGCATTGTCACCTTTACGTGGTCCGATTTTGGTGATTCTGGTGTAACCACCGTTGCGCTTTTGAAACTTCGGAGCAATTTCAGTAAACAAAGTGTGTACGACAGATTTATTGGAGATTTTTGCCATCACTCGACGGCGAGATGCTAAATCACCCTTCTTTGCTTGGGTGATTAAACGTTCTGCCAATGGACGCAATCTGCGCGCCTTAGTTTCGGTAGTAGTGATTTTTCCATTTTGGAAAAGTTGTTCAGCTAATGTGTTTAGCAACAACTTCTCATGTGAAGAATCACTGCCTAGCCGGGTACCTTTACTTGGCTTTGGCATTTTGTCTCTCCTTTATTTCTTTCGCTCTACTTTTATTTAATCTATTCAATACTCAAATTTGATTCAGATTTTTTAGCCTTTACAGATTACTCTGCGTCGACTAAATCCTCATCAACTGATTTTCCGTAATTTGCATGCTTGGTTGGATCAAATCCGACTGGGCTATCTTTCAATTGCATTCCCATTGAATTTAATTTCGCTTTAACTTCGTCAATTGATTTTGATCCGAAGTTACGAATATCCATCAAATCCGCCTCAGAGCGAGATAGCAATTCACCAACTGTGTGAATTCCTTCGCGCTTTAAGCAGTTGTATGAACGTACAGTCAGATCAAGATCTTCAATTGGCAGCGCCATATCAGCAGCTAATGCAGCATCTTGAATGGATGGTCCCATTTCGATTCCTTCTGCATTCATATTTAATTCGCGAGCCAAACCAAACAACTCAACCAATGTCTTACCGGCAGATGCCATTGCATCAGCAGGCTTCATTGATTGTTTGGTTTCAACATCTAGAACTAGGCGATCAAAGTCGGTGCGTTGTTCAACGCGAGTTGCTTCAACTTTGTAAGTCACGCGCAATACTGGTGAATAAATGGAGTCAACTGGAATTCGACCAATCTCGCCACCTGATTGTTTATTTTGTACGGCGGTTACGTAACCACGACCACGTTCTACCGTTAATTCAATTTCAAATTTTGCTTTGGAATTCAAAGTTGCGATGTGCAAATTTGGATTGTGTACCTGCACGCCAGCTGGTGCGGCAATATCTGAACCGGTAACTGTTCCTTCACCGGTCTTGCGAATATAAAGCAATGCTGGTTCATCATTATCTGAAGAGATCACTAAATTCTTAATATTCAAAACGATTTCAGTTAGATCTTCCTTCACACCTTCTAAAGTCGTGAACTCATGCAAAGCGCCATTAACTCGAATACTGGTAACTGCTGCACCAGGAATCGATGAAAGTAATGTGCGACGAAGTGAGTTACCAAGGGTGTAGCCGAATCCTGGTTCTAGCGGTTCGATTATGAACCGAGAACGATATTCACTTACTACTTCCTCAGTGAGGATGGGGCGTTGTGCAATTAGCACTATTTTCCTCCGTATCGTGGAAGATCCACTATTTGATCTTCCGGTCTTGGGCCGTTATTTAGTTTTTAATTACTTGCTGTACAACTCAACGATTAATTGCTCTTGCACTTGGGTATCAATTACCGGACGTGTTGGTAATGAGTGAACCAAGATGCGCATCTTTGAACCAACTACTTCAAGCCAAGCTGGAACTGCCTTTTCGCCAAGTTCTGCGCTTGCCACGATGAATGGGGTCAAATCTAGAGATGCGGTTTGAACATCAACGATGTCCATTGGTGTTACTCGGAAAGATGGAATGTTTACCGCTTTGCCATTTACTAAGAAGTGTCCATGGCGAACTAATTGGCGTGCCATGTCACGACTCTTTGCAAAACCAGCGCGATAAACCACGTTATCTAGCCGAGTTTCTAGCAAAATCAATAAGTTTTCGCCGGTCTTTCCTTGTAGGCGGTTTGCCTCTTCGTAATATCCGCGGAATTGTTTTTCAAGTACTCCGTAAATACGCGCGCACTTTTGTTTCTCGCGCATCTGTACTAAATACTCTGAATCCTTTGAACGACCGCGACCATGTTCACCTGGTGGATATGGACGAGATTCAATCGGACACTTTGGACCATCACACTTTGAACCCTTAAGGAAGAGTTTTACTTTCTCTCTGCGGCAGCGTTTGCAATCTGCACCAATATATCTGGCCATGATTTCTCCTTATACTCCGCTTAAACTCGACGTGGTTTCGGTGGACGGCAACCATTATGTGGAGCTGGTGTCACATCAGCGATTGCACCAACTTCAAGTCCGGCTGCTTGTAATGAACGAATTGCAGTCTCACGGCCAGAGCCGGGACCTTTAACAAATACATCAACTTTTTTCACACCATGTTCTTGCGCTTTTTTAGCAGCAGATTCAGCCGCCATTTGTGCCGCGAATGGTGTGGATTTACGTGAGCCTTTAAAACCAACATGGCCAGAAGAAGACCAAGCAATTACGCCACCATTTGGATCGGTAATAGAAACAATTGTGTTGTTAAAAGTACTCTTAATATAAGCGTGACCAAATGAAACATTTTTCTTTTCGCGCTTACGAATTTTTGGCTTTTTAGTTGCCTTTTCTGCAGTTGCAGATGTTTTTTCTTTTTCGTTAGCCATTATTTGGTCTCAATCTTCTTACCAGCAATTGCAATACGTGGACCTTTTCTAGTGCGAGCATTTGTATGCGTGCGTTGTCCGCGGACTGGTAATCCTTTGCGATGACGAACACCTTGGTAGCACTGAATATCAACTTTGCGACGGATGTTTGCTGCAACTTCACGGCGCAAATCTCCTTCAATTTTAAAATTCGCTTCAATGAACTCGCGAAGTTTTGCAAGTTCTGGTTCTTGTAAATCTTTAACTCGGGTGTCTGGATTTACACCAGTTGCAGCAAGAGTTGCTTGCGCACGGGTTAATCCGATTCCGAAAATGTATGTAAGTGCGATCTCGACTCGCTTTTCGCGAGGCAGATCTACACCAACTAGACGGGCCATCTGTAATTCCTAGTTCTAATCTCCGAAAGGTCCTCCGCGATGCTTCTCAATCTGCTCACTTGTTATTCAAGCTATTGCAGTTCAAGCCTTAGCCTTTCGGTCCAAGGGTTACCAGACTTTAAAATTTCTTAAAGTTTGGTTTGCACCACGCGTTACTACTTTTATTACTAATTTTGTTACTAATTAACCGAGATTTTTATCCTTGACGTTGTTTGTGACGAAGATTGTCGCAAATAACCATTACGCGACCATTACGACGAATGACTTTGCACTTGTCGCAAATCTTTTTCACGCTTGGTTTTACCTTCACGTAAATCTTCCCTTCACAACTTCAATTTAAATCTGGCTAAATTATTTTCGTTATTACTTATAACGATAAATAATTCGACCTCTGGTGAGATCGTACGGACTGAGTTCCACCACAACTTTGTCGGCTGGCAAAATGCGAATGTAGTTCTGTCGCATCTTTCCGCTGATGTGTGCTAAAACTTTGTGTCCGTTGCTTAACTCAACTCGAAACATTGCATTTGGTAATGCTTCGGTGATGGTGCCTTCCATTTCGATGGCGCCATCTTTCTTTGCCAAGCGTTACCTACTTAATTTTTCAGGTTTTGTTATTGATTGCCCCGTTTGAGGCAGGAGGGAAATCTTAGGAAAAAGGGGTAAAAAAGGGAAATCCGTATGGAGTCCCCGTTCACCACCAGCGCAAAAATCGGTAAAGATCTGGATTAATTGAGCAGATTTGAAATTTCAATGCCCAAAGCGGCTAATTCTTTCGCGCCACCATCGGGTGCGGTTAATACAAATGGTTTGCCATCAGGTAAAAGTGCAAATGAATGTTCAAAGTGTGCACCGCGAGAATTATCTTGTGAAACAACGGTCCATTCATCAGATAAAACTTTCATTTTTTCACTGCCACGAGTAATCATTGGCTCAATTGCTAACGCCATTCCAATTTCAAGTTTTGGACCAGCGCCAGCTTTTCCATAATTTAAAATGTGTGGCTCTTGGTGCATTTCACTTCCGATTCCATGTCCACCATATTCGCGCAAAATTCCGTAAACACCTTTTGACTTTATATGTCCTTCAACTGCTGCAGAAATATCAGTTAGAGATGCGCCAACTTTGCCAGCTGCAATACCAACCCACATTGACTCTTCACACGTTTGCATAAGTTTTTGATCAGCAGTTTCTATTTCACCAATGCCAAATGAAATTGCCGCATCTGCGTGCCAACTATCAACTATCGCACCAAAATCAATTGAAAGTACATCGCCATTTTGTAATTTACGTTTGTTTGGAATTCCATGCACCACTTCTTCATTAACAGAAGCGCAAATAACCGATGGATAACCGTGATAACCAAGAAAAGATGAGGTTGCACCATTTGCTGTCAAAATATTGCGCGCAATTTCATCAAGTTCAACTGTGGTTACACCGATTGCTGCGGCGCTTTTAATTTCAGTCAGAGTTTTCCAAACTATTTTGCCGGCAGCGCGCATCAATTTAAGTTGATCTAAGGATTTAATTTGAATTGCCATAATTTTTATTACTTACTTAGTAAAGAAATAGCATCGGCAGATATTTGTGAAACCGTACCAACGGCCGACATTTGTTTTAGCACTCCCTTAGTTCGGTAGTAATCAATAATTGGTTTAGTTTGCTGCGCATAAATTGCTAACCGGTGAATGATTACCGATTCTTTATCATCTTCGCGTTGATACAAACTGCCACCACATTTATCACAAACATCTTTTTGCTTTGAAGGTTCAAACTCTTGGTGAAAAATTGCGCCGCACTCTTTGCAAGTTCTGCGACCGGACAATCTGCGTACGATTTCAGCATCTGCTATTTGTAACTCTAATACTGCATCTAGATTTAAATTCACCTCTTGCAAAATTTTTGAGAGTTCATCTGCTTGCGCAATATTTCTGGGAAATCCATCTAGCAAAAATCCCTTTTTTACATCAGCTTGTTTAAATCGATCGCGCACCATTTCATTTGTTACTGAATCTGGGACAAGTTCGCCTTTGTCCATAAAACTTTTAGCAAGTTTTCCTAATTCAGTTTCGGCTTTTAAGTTGCTGCGAAAAATATCGCCAGTTGAAATATGTGGGATTCCAAAGTGTTTGGCTAATTGGACTGCTTGAGTTCCTTTTCCAGCACCTGGTGGTCCGACCAGGATTAAACGCATTACTTCAAGAACCCCTCGTAAGAGCGTTGTTGCAGTTGGCTCTCAATTTGTTTTGCAGTATCTAAACCAACACCAACCACAATCAAAATTGCAGTTCCACCAAATGGAAAGTTTTGTGATGCTTGGAAAACAATCAAAGCCATAATCGGAATGATTGCAACTAATGCTAGATATACCGAACCGGGCGCAGTAATTCGTGACAATACATATTGCAGGTAATCAGAGGTTGGTTTACCAGCGCGAATTCCTGGAATGAAACCACCGTATTGCTTCATGTTGTCAGCTACCTCATCTGGATTGAAGGTAATTGCAACATAGAAGTAGGTAAAGAAAATAATTAGTAATGCGTAAGCTGCAACGTAAATTGGGTGATCACCACGCACAAAGTTACGAGAAATCCAGACCGCCCAACCTGCTTGGCTGCCGCTGAAATTCACAATTAATGACGGGATATAAAGCAAAGAAGAAGCGAAAATAACTGGAATAACGCCAGATTGATTTACCTTAATGGGAATGTATGTGCTGGTTCCGCCATATTGTTGGCGACCAACTTGGCGCTTTGCATATTGAACTGGAATACGACGTTGTGCTTGTTCAACAAATACCACTGCAGCAACAACTAATACACCGATTAACAACACCACAATAAATGCGAATAAACCTTTTTGTAATTTGATTGACCAAAGTTGACCAGGAAACGCAGCCGCGACTGAGGTGAAAATAAGAATCGACATTCCATTTCCAACTCCACGATCGGTAATTAATTCACCTAACCACATAATTACCGCAGTTCCAGCGGTCATTACGAAAATCATGGTGACAATTCTTTCCCATGAAGTGTCGGGAATAATTGGCAATGAACAGCTTGGGAATATGCGACCTTTAATTCGGGCTACTGCGATTAAGCCGGTGGATTGCAAAACCGCTAAACCAATTGTTAAGTAACGAGTGTATTGAGTTAGTTTGGTTGTGCCAGATTGTCCCTCTTTCTTCAATGCTTCAAAGCGAGGAATCACAACTGTTAAAAGTTGAATGATGATTGAGCTGGTGATGTAAGGCATGATTCCAAGTGCGAACACGCTTAGATGTAAAAGTGCGCCACCTGAAAATAAATTGATTAAACCAAATAATCCACCAGTGTTTGCAGTCTTTAAACACTCTTGCACATTTACATATGAAACACCTGGAGTTGGAACAACTGATCCAAATCGGAACAACGCCATGATTGCCATGGTGAAGAAAATTTTTCGGCGCAGATCTGGAGTACGAAACGCTTTACCAAAGGCTGAAAGCATTTTTACTCCTCTCTGTTCTTTTTAAATCTAATCTTTATGTATCTAAGCAATTAATCTGATGTCTTAAAGATTAGATTTGTTTTGCGCTACCGCCAGCAGCGGTGATTTTCTCAGTTGCCGATGAAGAAAAAGCGTGGGCAGAAACTGCAACCTTCACTGAAATTTCACCATTACCTAAAACTTTAACTGGGTGACCTTTTCTAGCAGCACCTTTTGAAATTAAAGCATCAACGGTTACATCGCCACCTTTTGGAAACAACTCATTAATTGTTGAAACATTTACCGCCTGATATTCAATGCGCTCTGGATTTTTAAAGCCACGCATTTTTGGTAAACGCATTACAAGTGGAAGTTGACCACCTTCAAAACCAGCACGAACAACATTGCGAGCGCGAGTTCCTTTTCCACCACGACCTGCAGTCTTTCCTTTTGAGGCTTCACCACGACCCTTACGAGTCTTTGCTTTTTTAGCCCCTGGAGCAGGACGAAGATGATGCATCTTGATGACCATTATTACTTAACCTCCTCGACCGCAATTAAATGACGAACGGTGTAAATCATTCCGCGAATTTCTGGTTTGTCTTCTTTCACAACTACATCGCCGACTCGCTTTAAACCAAGTGAGCGCAAAGTTTCGCGCATATTTGGTGCGATGCCTGCTTTAGAACGAAGTTGTTTTACTTTTAATCTTGGCATTTTTTTATGCACCAACCTTTGCCGCCATGTTGCGCACTGTTGCAGCCGGAGCGACATCTTCTAATGCTCTACCGCGACGAGTTGCAATTGAATTTGGATTCTCAAGTAAACGAAGTGCAGCAGCAGTTGCATGAACCATATTGATTGGATTATTTGATCCAAGTGATTTAGTTAGTACATCGGTAATTCCAGCACATTCAAGTACTGCACGAACTGGGCCACCTGCAATCACACCAGTACCAGGAGCAGCTGGTCGAAGTAGAACAACGCCAGCAGCTTTTTCACCTTGAACTGGATGTGGAATTGTTCCGTTAATTCTTGGAACTTTGAAGAAATCTTTTTTAGCATCTTCAACCGCTTTAGAGATTGCTTGTGGAACCTCTTTTGCTTTGCCGTATCCAACGCCAACTAATCCATTGCCATCGCCAACAACAACTAATGCTGTGAATGAAAAGCGACGTCCACCTTTTACAACTTTTGCTACGCGGTTAATGAAAACAACGCGCTCGTTATAAGGCGACTTCTCTTTTTGAGAATCACCATCGCGACGTTCACGACGCTCGCCCCGATCGCGGCGTTCGCGTCCGGAAACTTTGCCCTCTTCGCGGGTCTCTTCCGCCATCAGAACTCCAATCCATTTGCGCGAGCACTTGTTGCAACCGCGGCTACTCGACCGTGAAACTTGTTTCCGCCACGATCAAATACCACAGCAGAAATTCCTTTTTCTTTTGCGCGCTTAGCAATTAATTCGCCAACTTGTTTTGCCTTAGCGGTTTTATCGCCAGTTACGCCACGCACATCTTTTTCCATAGTTGAAGCAGAAACCAAAGTTTTGGAAACTGAATCATCAACAATCTGCGCAAAAATATGACGAGCAGAACGTGAAACCACTAATCGTGGACGCTCTGAATTTCCAATTACACGTTTGCGTAACCGGAAATGTCTGCGCTTGCGTGCTTTTGTTGCCGAACCTTTAACGACTCTAGCTGCGATACTCATTATTTCTTACCCGTCTTTCCTTGTTTGCGACGGATACGAGCTCCGACCAGGTGTAAACCTTTTCCTTTATATGGATCTGATTTACGCAATTTTTGAATTTTTGCAGCGGTCTCGCCAACTAATTGCTTATCGATTCCGATAATTTCAATTTCAGTTGGGGAATCAATTTTGAAAGTGATTCCTGGATCGGCTTTGAAAATTACTGGATGACTATAACCAAGCGCGAATTCAAGATCTTTACCTTTTGGTGCAACTTTGTAACCAACACCGGTGATGTTGATTTTCTTGCTGTAACCATTGGTAACTCCGACAATCATGTTGGCAAGCATTGTGCGCGACATTCCGTGAACTGATTTGG
The DNA here is from genome assembly GCA_963977945.1 of uncultured bacterium. GTDB lineage: Bacteria > Actinomycetota > Actinomycetes > Nanopelagicales > Nanopelagicaceae > CALMJB01. The sequence goes on along the minus strand of CAXBQO010000002.1, from coordinate 18,869 downwards.
TTAAGCGTTCTTCATCAGCGCGTGAAACAACTAAGCTGCCATTTTCTTGTTTTGCTTGCAATTGTTTAGCAAGTTCAAATGACAAAGTTCCTTTTGGACCTTTAATTGAAACATTTTGTCCACTAATTGAAGCTTCAACACCTTTAGGAAGTGTGATTGGCATCTTTCCAATACGTGACATGGTGATTACCAAACGTAGGCGAGAACTTCTCCGCCTACACCTTTCTTGTTTGCTTGCTTATCAGTTAATAATCCGGAAGAGGTGGAAATAATTGCTACACCTAATCCACCTAAAACTTTTGGTAGCGAACTAGATTTTGCGTAAACACGCAAACCAGGCTTGCTAACGCGACGCAAACCAGCGATTGAACGTTCGCGGTTTGGGCCAAACTTAAGATCGAGTGTCAAAGTTTTTCCGTAGCCACTTGAATTGTTTTCAACTTTGTAGCCAGAGATAAAACCTTCTTGCTTCAAAATTTCTGCAATTCTCGCCTTAACTGACGAGGATGGCATTGCTACCGTTTCATGGTAAGCCGAGTTTGCATTACGCAAACGCGCCAACATGTCGGCGATTGGATCGGTCATTGTCATTTGACTAGTTGCCTTTCATTTCTTTGCTCACTCTGTAATCTCTCTTTAATCTCTTTTTACCAACTTGATTTCGTAATACCTGGAAGTTCACCGCGATGTGCCATTTCACGGAAACAGATACGACAAATTCCAAACTTCTTAAAAACTGCGCGAGGACGTCCGCAACGTTGGCAGCGGGTATAACCGCGCACCTTAAATTTTGGTTTGCGGCTTGCTTTAATCTTCAGCGAAGTCTTTGCCATTTATCTAGTTCCTGTTCTTTTTTCTCTTATTAATCTTTATTTTTCCTGTTAATCTTTATTTTTCCTGGAAGGGAAAGCCGAGCTCTTTCAAAAGTGCTCTGCCCTCTTCATCAGATTTTGCGGTGGTCACGATGGTGATATCCATTCCTCGAGTGCGATCAATCTTGTCTGGCTCGATTTCTGGAAATACCACTTGTTCATTCAAACCAAAGGTGTAATTACCGTTGCCATCAAATTGTTTTGGTGACAAACCACGGAAGTCGCGAATACGCGGAAGCGCGATTGACAACAAACGGTCGGTGAACTCCCACATACGATCGTTGCGCAAAGTTACGTGCGCACCAATTGGTTGATTCTCGCGAAGTTTGAAGTTAGCAATCGCCTTCTTTGCTTTTGTAACTTGCGGTTTTTGGCCAGTAATTGTTCCAAGGTCGCGAATTGCACCTTCAATTAACTTGGAGTCGCGAGCAGCTTCGCCAACTCCCATATTTACAATCACTTTAGTTAATGTCGGAATCTGCATGACATTTTTGTAACCAAATTTTGTTTTTAAAGCAGGCGCAATCTGAGTCTTGTAACGATTCTTCAAACGCGGAGCATTAGCGGTTGCCATTATGCATCCTTTCCAGAACGGCGAGAGATGCGCACATTGCGACCATCTTCACCTTTTCTAGTTCCGATTCGAGTTGCATTTCCATCGCCATCAACCAACATCACATTTGAAATATGAATTGGAGCTTCGACAGTAGTAATGCCACCAACTTTTACGCCACGTTCAGTTGTTGATTCTTTGGTGTGACGCTTTACGCGATTAACACCTTCAACCAAAATACGAGCGCCTGGACGATCAACTGACAAAACTGTTCCGGAAGTTCCTTTGTCTTTTCCAGCAATTACCAAAACGGTGTCGCCTTTACGAATATTCGCCATTACAACACCTCCGGTGCCAAAGAAATAATTTTCATAAATCTCTTGTCACGTAATTCGCGAGCAACTGGTCCGAAAATACGGGTGCCGCGTGGTTCGCCATCATCTTTTAAAATCACGGCAGCGTTTTCATCAAAGCGAATGTAAGAACCATCGGCGCGACGATTTTCTTTAACGGTGCGCACAATTACCGCTTTCACAACCTCACCTTTTTTAACTTGGCCACCAGGAATTGCATCCTTGACCGAGCAAACGATGATGTCGCCGATTCCGGCATAGCGACGAGAAGATCCGCCAAGAACACGGATGCAGAGAAGTTCTCTGGCACCGGTGTTATCAGCAACTCTTAGTCGCGACTCTTGTTGAATCATTTTTGGTTACTTCGCCTTCTCAATAATCTTTACAACGCGCCAACGTTTTGTGGCAGATAGTGGTCTGGTTTCCATAATCAAAACGCGATCGCCGATTCCAGCGCTGTTGTTTTCATCATGTGCTTTTAATTTGGTTGCATGGGTCATAACTTTTCCGTAAAGACCATGCTTAACTCGATCTTGAATTGAAACCACAACAGTTTTATCCATTTTGTCGCTGGTTACGATTCCTTCGCGAGTTTTTCGGAAGTTGCGCTTTACTGAATTACTCATGCTGCGCCTCCGATTCCAAGTTCACGTTCACGAAGCAATGTATAAATTTGGGCAATCTCTTTTTTAACAGCACTCAAGCGACCATGGCTCTCTAATTGACCAGTAGCTGCTTGAAAGCGAAGATTGAATAACTCTTCTTTTAATTCGCGTACCTTGTTGGTTAATTCTTCAGTTGCCATCGCACGCAAAGTTTCGATTGTTGTCTTTGCCATTAGATCTCCTCTCGAGAAACGATGCGGCACTTCATCGGAAGTTTGTGCATTGCACGAGTCAATGCAGCATTTGCGATATCAAGTGTTACACCAGAAATTTCAAACATAACTCGACCTGGTTTTACGTTTGCAATCCACCACTCAGGTGAACCTTTTCCAGAACCCATACGAGTTTCAGCTGGTTTTTTTGTTAATGGAATATCTGGATAAATATTGATCCAAACTTTTCCACCACGTTTTACATAACGAGTCATAGCAATACGTGCTGCTTCAATCTGACGATTGGTTACGTAAGCAGGTTCCATTGCTTGAATTCCATAGTCACCAAATGCCACGCTGGTTCCGCCCTTTGAGCGACCGCCGCGCTTTGGATGATGTTGTTTGCGATGTTTAACTCGACGTGGGATCAACATTAGTTTGCCCCTCCGTTGTTAGTTTCACTTTGTTCTGCCGCTCTTGCTTCAACAGTTGTAGTTGTTACTTCTCCACGTGGTGCGCGAGGTGCGCGAGAGCGTGATGGTTTTGGTGCTTTTGCAGCTGCAAGTGCAGCGGCTGCTCGCTCGGCGCGAGATTCAATTACTTCACCTTTATAAATCCAAGTTTTAACACCTAGTCGACCAAATGTGGTGTGTGCTTCAGCAAATCCGTAATCAATATCTGCACGCAATGTGTGTAATGGAACGCGACCTTCACGATAAAACTCAGAGCGTGACATTTCCGCGCCACCAAGACGTCCACCGCATTGCACTCGAATTCCTTGTGCGCCAGCTTTAAGTGCAGTTTGCATTCCTTTGCGCATCGCGCGACGGAAGGAAACACGTGCTGCTAATTGTTCAGCGATGCCTTGTGCTACAAGTTGTGCATCGGTTTCTGGATTTTTTACTTCCAAAATATTTAATTGAACTTGTTTGCCAGTTAATTTTTCAAGATCTAAACGCAACTTGTCTGCTTCTTGACCACGACGGCCAATCACAATTCCAGGGCGGGCGGTATGAAGATCGATACGAACTTTTTCGCGAGTGCGCTCAATTTCAATACGAGAAACACCAGCACGTTCCATCTTCTTCGCCATCAATTTGCGAATCTGAATATCTTCTTTTACATAGGCGCCATACAACTTGTCGGCATACCAACGTGATTTGAAATCAGTGGTGATTCCTAAGCGGAAGCCATGTGGGTTAATTTTTTGACCCATTATTTCGCCTCCCCTTCTTTAGTCACTTCTTTATTAACTTCTTTGCCAGCAGCCTTTTTAGTTGTTGCCTTTTTTGCGCTAGCTTTTTTCGCTGTTGCTTTCTTGGCAGCAGCTTTTGGTGCTGAAGTTTTCACACCTGCTTGCGAATCTGATTTCTTTTCTGGCAGATCATCATCGGCTTTAGTTTTTGCCACAATCTTTTTCTTGCCAGCTTTCAAATTTAAATTTGTGCGGTACTTACGATCATCGGAAAGCGTGATTGTGATTTGGCTAGAGCGCTTGTTAATTGGGAAACCACGGCCTTGCGCTCTGGCGCGGAAACGCTTCATTGTGAAACCTTCATCAACTAATGCTTCTACTACCCAAAGTTCTGAGGCATCGCGCAGATTTGGATTAGATTGCTTTGCATTTGCGACCGCAGATGCAATCAAGTCATAAATTGCTTTTCCAAGTTCTGGTTGGTTAGCAAAACGCATCATGTTTAGTGCTAAATCCGCTCTTTGACCGCGAACTAAATCAACTACGCGTCGAGATTTTTGCGGAGTTGCGCGGTATCCACGCAATTGTGCTTTGGCAACAATTGCAGCAGTGGTTCCCAAGTTTTCTTTACTCACTTGCTACCACCGCCTTTGAATCTGCTTTTGAGTGACCTTTGAAAGTTCTAGTTGGTGCAAACTCACCTAAGCGGTGTCCAATCATTGCTTCTGTGACATAAACCGGAACATGTTTGCGTCCATCATGCACTGCAATTGTGTGGCCAATCATTGAAGGAATAATCAAAGAACGACGTGACCAAGTTTTAATCACGTTCTTAGTGTTCTTTGCATTCTGCTCATCTACTTTTTTAAGTAAATGATCATCAACAAATGGGCCTTTCTTTAAACTGCGTGCCATTCTGGATTACCTCTCGTTACCGCTTTAATTAACGCTTCTTATTTGATTTACGACGACGCACGATCATGGAATCGCTTGCCTTCTTTTTACGGGTGCGAACTTCTGGTTTACCCCATGGAGAAACTGGATGACGTCCACCTGAGGATTTACCCTCACCGCCACCTAGTGGGTGATCAACTGGGTTCATAACAACACCGCGAACTGAAGGACGTTTGCCCTTCCAACGCATGCGACCAGCTTTTCCATAATTAATATTTGATTGTTCAGCGTTACCAACTACGCCAACTGTGGCGCGGCAACGAACATCAACATTTCTAATTTCACCTGATGGCATACGAAGTTGTGCGTATGGTCCATCTTTTGCAACAAGTTGAACACCGGCGCCAGCTGAGCGACCAATTTTTGCGCCAGCTCCAGGACGTAATTCAATTGCATGCACCATTGTTCCAACTGGAATATTTCTTAGCGGCAAACTATTTCCAGGTTTGATATCTGCAGATGGTCCGTTTTCAACTGTCATTCCTTGTTGTAAACCATCTGGTGCAATGATGTAACGCTTTTCGCCATCGGCAAAGTGCAGCAATGCAATTCGAGATGTGCGATTTGGATCGTATTCAATGTGCGCAACTTTTGCTGGCACACCATCTTTGTCATTGCGAATAAAATCAATCAAACGATATGCACGTTTGTGTCCGCCACCTTGGTGACGAGTTGTAACGCGGCCAGTGGCATTGCGTCCACCTTTGCGATTTACCGGACGAACCAAAGATTTTTCTGGAGTAGTGCGGGTAATTTCAGCGAAATCCGGCACGCTCGCGCCACGTTGACCTGGTGTGGTCGGTTTCAAACTACGAAGTGCCATTTATCTGCTCCTTATATTCCCGTTCTCAATTAAGAGACTGGGCCTCCAAAAATATCGATGCGACTTCCGGCAGCAACTTCAACAATTGCTCGCTTTGAGTCTTTACGCTTTCCGATTCCAATCAAAGTGCGTTTACGTTTTCCAGCGCGATTTAAAGTATTTACATTTACAACTTTTACGCCAAATACTTTTTCAACTGCAATCTTGATTTCAGTTTTGTTTGCGTCAGGTGCTACTAAGAATGTGTACTTGTTTTGATCAAGCAACGAATAAGACTTCTCGGAAACAACTGGTGCTAATAGGACATCGCGGTAATTTTTCACGCTACGACCTCACTTTCGCGAGCGATTGCAACCGCTCCTTTGCCTTTTGTTGGTCCGGCAATAAATTCTTTAATTGCAGATTCAGAGAACACAACATCATCACTAACGATTACGTCATATGCATTTAATTGATCATTAACAATTAAATGAACATCGTCAGAGTTGCGTAGTGCGCGCCATGCTGGATCTTCACTGCGAGATAGAACTACTAAAACTTTTTTACGATCTGAGAATTGACGAACTGCAGTTAGCGCAGTTTTTGTCACTGGTGCATCGCCAACTTGATCAACTAAACCGGTAACAACGTGAATGCGATCTGCCCGTTGGCGATCTGAAAGCGCGCCGCGAAGTGCAGCAGCAATCATTTTCTTAGGAGTGCGTTGATCATATTTGCGTGGAACTGGACCTTGCGAAATACCACCATGACGTTGATTTGGTGAACGAGTTGAACCCTGACGAGCGCGACCGGTTCCCTTTTGTTTAAATGGTTTCTTTCCACCACCACTAACTTCACCGCGATTTTTCGCTTTGTGTGTACCAGCGCGAGCTGCAGCAAGTTGTGCGACGACAACTTGGTGAATTAAAGGAACGTTTGCCTGCACATCAAAAATATCTGCAGGTAAATCGATAGTGCCAGTTGCTTTTCCAGCAGCATCTTTAATTGAAACTTTAAGCGCCATTACGCACCAACCTTTTCGCCAGCAACAGATTTAGCTGCGGTGCGAACAAAAATCACTGTGCCAATCGGGCCTGGAACTGCGCCGCGAATTAATATTGTGTTTTCCTGCGCATCAACTGAATGCACCAATAAATTCTGAGCGGTAACAGTGTCAACACCCATGCGACCCATCATTCGCTTTCCTTTGAAAACGCGACCTGGAGTTGTTCGGTTACCAACTGAACCTGGCATGCGGTGTTTCTTATCGACACCGTGCGCTGCACCGATTCCAGAGAATCCGTGACGCTTCATAACACCAGCGGTTCCTTTACCGCGTGATGTACCAGTGGCATCAACTAAATCTCCCGATTTGAAAACATCTGCTTTCAACTCTTGGCCAACTGTGTAGCCTTCAGTTGAAGAAATTCTTAACTCTGATAATTCTTTGCGTGGAGTCACGCCAGCTTTTGCAAACTGACCATTTTCTGGTTTGGAAACTTTTCGTGGATCAATCGCGCCATAAGCAAGTTGCACAGCGGTGTATCCATCTTTTTCAATTGAACGCAAAGCGGTAACAACACAAGGACCAGCAGAAATTACAGTTACTGGAACGATTCGGTTTTGATCATCAAATACTTGAGTCATTCCCATTTTGGTTCCCAAGATGCCTTTGATGGCTGAGGACTTTGATTGTGTTGTTGTCATGTCATTGATCCTTATAACTTGATCTCAATGTCCACGCCGGCTGGCAAATCAAGACGCATCAATGAGTCAACAGTTTTAGGAGTTGGATCGATGATGTCGATTAAGCGCTTGTGTGTGCGCATCTCAAAATGCTCGCGGCTATCTTTATATTTATGTGGAGAGCGAATCACGCAATAAACATTTTTTTCAGTAGGCAGCGGAACTGGACCTGCGACAGTTGCACCGGTGCGCTCAACTGTTTCGACGATTTTCTTCGCCGAGTTGTCGATCACCTCGTGGTCGTAGGCCTTAAGCCGTATGCGGATCTTTTGTCCCGCCATTTGCTTCTCCTCTAGTTCTTTTTTTCTTTTTTATTTTCAGACCGCCTATTTCTAAGCGGTCTGAAAATTGATTCTGTTTTTCTTTTTTCTACTTCTCTTTACTTCTTTACTTCTTTACTTGACAATCTTTGTTACGCGACCTGCACCAACGGTGCGGCCACCTTCACGGATTGCAAAGCGAAGACCTTCTTCCATAGCTACCGGCTGAATCAACGCAACCTTCATTGAGGTGTTGTCGCCAGGCATAACCATTTCAGTACCTGATGGCAGAGTTACAACTCCGGTTACATCGGTGGTACGGAAATAGAACTGCGGACGGTAGTTATTAAAGAATGGAGTGTGACGTCCACCTTCATCCTTTGAAAGGATGTAAGCAGATGCTTCAAACTCAGTGTGTGGAGTAATTGTTCCTGGCTTGCAAACAACTTGACCACGTTCTACATCTTCACGCTTTGTTCCACGAAGTAACAAACCAACGTTTTCGCCAGCTTGTCCTTCATCTAACAACTTACGGAACATTTCAACACCGGTAACGATTGTCTTTTGAGCATCGGTGCGAATTCCAACGATTTCAACTTCTTCGTTGACCTTCACGATACCGCGTTCAATACGTCCGGTTACAACTGTTCCACGTCCAGTAATTGTGAATACATCTTCTACTGGCATCAAGAATGGTTTGTCGGTTTCGCGTGTTGGTTGTGGAATGAAACTGTCTACTTCATCCATCAACTTCAACAATGCGTCAACCCACTTTTGATCGCCCTCAAGCGCCTTAAGCGCTGAGATGCGAACAATTGGAGTCTTGTCGCCAGGGAACTCGTACTTGTTTAGAAGTTCGCGAACTTCTACTTCAACAAGTTCCAAAATTTCTGCATCATCAACCATGTCAGACTTGTTAAGAGCAACCACGATTGATGGCACGCCAACTTGGCGAGCAAGCAATACGTGCTCTTTTGTCTGAGGCATTGGTCCATCAGTTGCAGCCACTACCAAAATCGCGCCATCCATTTGAGCCGCACCGGTAATCATGTTCTTGATGTAGTCGGCGTGACCTGGGCAGTCAACGTGAGCGTAGTGACGCTTCTCTGTTTGGTATTCAATGTGAGCGATTGAGATCGTGATACCACGTTGGCGCTCTTCCGGCGCCTTATCAATCTCATCAAATTTCATTAACGGGTTTACATCGGGATACTTATCGTGCAATACCTTGGAGATCGCGGCAGTAAGAGTTGTCTTACCGTGATCGATATGTCCGATGGTGCCGATGTTTACGTGCGGTTTTGTCCGCTCGAACTTCGCCTTTGCCACTTTTTCCTCCTGTGTTTCTTGTTGTTTTTCTTTTTGTTTTTGTTTTCTTTATTTATTCTGGCCGTTGGGAGCTTTTACTCGCCGCGAACCTTTGCGATGATTTCTTTTGAAACGGCTGCTGGAACTTCTGCATACGAATCAAATTGCATGCTGTAGCTCGCGCGACCTTGCGTTCTACTTCTTAAATCTCCGACATAGCCGAACATTTCAGAGAGTGGAACTAGCGCCCTAACGACTCGGGCACCTGACCGCTCGTCCATGGCCTGAATTTGGCCACGACGACTGTTCAAATCGCCGATGACATCACCCATGTAATCCTCAGGAGTAATGACTTCGACTGACATAACTGGTTCGAGCAAAACTGGACCGGCAAGTCTTGCCGCTTCCTTAAATGCTGCGATACCAGCAATCTTGAAAGCAAGTTCCGATGAGTCAACATCGTGATACGCGCCATCAAGAAGAGTTACTTGTACATCTGCTAATGGATAACCAGCTAATGGACCAGTTGCCATTGCTTCTTTGCATCCATCATCAACTGAAGGGATGTACTCCTTCGGGATACGACCACCAGTAATTTTGTTTACAAATAAATAACCGGTTTCATCTGCATCTTCTGCACCTTTTGGAAGTGGTGCCAAACCAATTTGTACTTTTGCAAACTGTCCTGCACCACCAGATTGTTTCTTGTGTGTGTAGTCGTACTTCTCAACAGTTTTGCGAAGTGTTTCGCGGTAAGCAACTTGTGGCTTACCAACATTTGCTTCAACTTTAAATTCGCGCTTCATGCGATCAACCAAAATTTCAAGATGTAGTTCGCCCATTCCAGAAATAACTGTCTGGCCAGTTTCTTCATCTGACTTCACATGGAATGTTGGATCTTCTTCAGCCAAAGATTGAATCGCCATACCAAGTTTTTCTTGATCAGCTTTTGTCTTTGGTTCAATTGCAACTGAGATAACCGGTGCTGGGAAATCCATTGATTCCAGAATTACTGGTTTGTCGATATCGCACAATGTGTCACCAGTGGTTGTGTCTTTTAATCCCATAACCGCGATGATTTGTCCGGCGCCAGCTGATTCCATTTCTTCACGTTTGTTTGCGTGCATTTGATACAACTTGCCGATACGTTCTTTGCGATCTTTGGTGCTATTTAAAACTCCGGTGCTTGGATTTAATGTTCCAGAATAAATACGAATGAAAGTTAATTTTCCAAGATGTGGATCGCGCATAATTTTGAAAGCAAGTGCTGAGAATGGTTCGTCATTGCTTGGCTTGCGCTCGATAACGGTGCTTGGGTCTCCTTGTTTGGATCCAACAATTGCTTTGATATCGATTGGGCTTGGTAGGTAACGATTAACACCATCAAGCATTGGTTGCACACCTTTATTCTTGAAAGCAGAACCAGTTAATACTGGGGTGGCTTTATCTGCCAATGTTGCGCGACGAATTCCGGCAATAATTTCTTCTTCTGAGATTGCCGCGCCTTCTAAATATTTCTCCATAATTGAATCGTCAACTTCAGCCAATGTCTCCATCAAAAGATGTCGAGCAGCTTCAGCTTTTTCTTTTAGATTCGCTGGAATCTCTTCAATTACATAATCTTCACCTTTTTTAGTTTCACCTGGCCATACAAGTGCTTTCATCGCGATTAAGTCGACTACGCCAACAAAGTCAGCTTCGATTCCTATTGGCATTTGTAGAACAAGTGGGGTCGCATTCAAACGAGACTTAATCATGTCTACGCAGCGTTCAAATGATGCGCCAGTGCGATCTAATTTATTTACAAAACAAATACGCGGAACGTTGTAACGATCTGCTTGGCGCCAAACTGTTTCAGATTGTGGCTCTACGCCAGCAACGCCATCAAATACTGCAACTGCACCATCTAATACGCGAAGTGAACGTTCTACTTCTACTGTGAAATCTACGTGACCAGGTGTATCAATGATGTTGATGGTGTGGTCTTTCCATTGGCAAGTAGTTGCCGCAGATGTAATGGTGATTCCGCGCTCTTGTTCTTGCTCCATCCAGTCCATCGTTGCAGCGCCTTCATGCACTTCACCGATCTTGTAATTGATACCGGTGTAGAACAAGATGCGTTCGGTAGTTGTGGTTTTACCAGCATCAATGTGAGCCATGATGCCGATATTGCGAACTTTGGATAAATCAACTGCGGTTGCAACGGCCATCATGAACTCCTTTCGTTAACTTCTATTACCAGCGGTAATGAGCAAACGCCTTGTTTGCTTCCGCCATTTTGTGGGTGTCTTCGCGCTTTTTAACTGCTGCGCCTAATCCATTACTTGCATCAATTAATTCATTTCCTAAACGTTCTGCCATAGATTTTTCGCGACGATCACGGGAGTTATCTACTATCCAACGCAATCCAAGTGCGGTTGCGCGAGCAGCTTTTACTTCAACTGGAACTTGATAAGTAGCGCCACCAACACGACGGGAACGAACTTCAACAGTTGGTTTTACGTTATCTAATGCGCGCTTTAATGTAATAACTGGATCAGTACCAGTTTTTTCTTTGCAACTTTCTAATGCACCGTAAACAATTGATTCTGCAGTTGAACGCTTACCGTGCAACAAAACTTTATTGATTAATGAAGTTACAACCGGTGAGTTATATACCGGATCGGCTACAACCGGTTCTTTATTTACGGGACCTTTACGTGGCATTTGTTATTTCTTATCTCGCTTGGCGCCATATCGGCTGCGACTTTGCTTGCGATCTTTTACACCTTGTGTATCTAAAGATCCGCGAATAATTTTGTAACGAACTCCAGGTAGATCTTTTACACGTCCACCGCGAACTAAAACTATTGAGTGCTCTTGCAGATTGTGTCCTTCGCCAGGAATGTATGCGGTTACTTCCATTCCACTGGTAAGACGTACGCGAGCAACTTTGCGCAAAGCCGAGTTTGGTTTCTTTGGTGTAGTTGTGTAAACGCGAGTACAAACACCGCGACGTTGTGGACTTCCCTTTAACGCCGGAGTGCTGGTCTTCGAACTTTTTTCAGTGCGACCCTTGCGGACCAACTGCTGAATTGTTGGCACTTACTACTCCATTCTTAATTACTTCTTTATTACTTCTTTTAACTTCAACTCTTAAACAAACGCACGAACACGAGGTCGGGCGTGTTGCTTTTAAAACTTTGCTTTTATCGAATCGAAACCAATAAAAATTGTCTTCGCGCTCGATAATCAAGTGAAACCACTTGAGCGGAAGCGGAAGGGTAGCCGAGATAAAGGGCTGGGGTCAAAACGCTCCTACACCCTAAAACCCATTCCAAAATGGGTTTTGAAATTCCGACACGCCGATGATTCACCGCACCCCTACGCTTGGGAAGTGAACGCACCCACTCCAAAACTTCGCGGCATCGTGCATTTAGTAATGTCGCCGCTCTCATTGGTGGCCGGACTAACCATTATTACCTTGGTGGGCGAATTGCGTGGCCGAATCACAATCGGAATCTTCACACTCACCGCGGTCACTTTGTTCACCTGCAGTGCGCTTTATCATCGAGTGAAATGGAGTGATAAGTACCGCGCACTTTGGCGAAGAATTGATCACTCAAATATTCCAATCCTTATAGCTGGTACTTATACCCCGTTCGCAATTTATTTATTAGATCGAAATTCGGCAAAACTTTTATTGATTGCAGTTTGGGTTGGTGCGCTATTAATTGCCGCATTAAGAATTGGTTGGATTAACGCTCCCCGTTGGTTATATGTAATTGCTTATATCGCACTTGGTTGGGCCGCTATCACTTTTATGCCACAGTTTCTAAAGACCGGTGGCGTAGCAATTTTTGTTTTAATTTTAATTGGCGGAGTTTTGTACTCAGCCGGTGGTGTTATTTATGCACTGCGCAAACCAAATTTTTCAATAAATTGGTTTGGCTTTCATGAACTTTTTCATGCGCTCACCGCAGTTGCCTTCACAACTCACTTCGTAGCCGCGGCGTTAACTGTCTTCTTAAAAAACTAACGCCCCACTTTCGTGGAGCGTTAGTAGTAACTTTTTAATTACTTTAATTACTTCAATTTACTTCAAACTCATCCAATGGAACCGCTTCACCAGATCCTTGTGACTCAAATGGAGTGAATTCGTATTGATCGTAAGCTGCGTAAACCGCTGCTTTTGCTTCTTCGGTCGGTTCAACTCGCACGTTGCGATAACGAGCTAATCCAGTTCCGGCTGGAATCAATTTTCCGATGATCACGTTTTCCTTCAAACCAAGTAATGGATCGCTGCGCTCTGAAAGTGCAGCATCGGTTAATACTCTTGTAGTTTCTTGGAAGGAAGCAGCTGACAACCAAGATTCGGTTGCAAGTGATGCTTTGGTAATTCCCATAAGTTCTGGTCGACCTGAAGCCGCTTTTCCGCCGGTAGAAACTACGCGACGATTTTCCTCTTCAAATCGCAAGCGATCAACAAGTTCACCAGGAAGTAAATCGGTATCGCCTGGTTCCAAAACAGTAATGCGCTTCAACATCTGACGCACAATAATTTCAATGTGCTTGTCATGAATTGATACACCTTGCATGCGATAAACCGCTTGAATTTCATTTACTAAGTGAATTTGTGTTTGGCGAGGTCCGAGAATTCTCAATACCTGCTTAGGATCAATCGCACCAACAACTAATTGTTGTCCGACAGTTACTTGATCGCCCTCTTCAACTAATAATTTCTGACGACGAGTAATTGGATAAGCGATTGCTTCTTGTCCATCTGCTGGAGTAACCACAATCTTCTTACCTTTTGCATCCTCTAAGAATGAAACCACACCAGCGGTTTCAGCAATCGGAGCTACACCTTTTGGAGTGCGAGCTTCAAATAATTCTTGAACACGTGGCAAACCATGAGTGATGTCATCACCTGCCACACCACCGGTGTGGAAAGTTCTCATAGTTAATTGTGTTCCCGGCTCACCAATTGATTGCGCCGCAATAATTCCAATTGCTTCGCCGACATCTACTAATTTGCCTGATGCCATTGAGCGGCCATAACACATTGCGCATTGACCAACTTTGCTATCGCAAGTTAATACCGAACGAACTTTTACTTGTTCGATTCCGGCATCAACTAACAAATCAATGTTCTTGTCACCTAAATCGGTGCCAGCGGCCAAAATTACTTTGCCGTTTGCAGAGATATCTTCAGCTAAGTTGCGACCGAAGATTGAAGTTTCAACATGCTCATCGCGAACTAATTTTCCGTTATCGCCTTTTGCTGCGATACGAAGCATTAAGCCACGATCGGTTGCACAATCTTCTTCACGAATAATTACATCTTGAGCAACATCGCAAAGACGACGAGTTAGATAACCAGAATCAGCGGTACGAAGCGCGGTATCGGCCAAACCTTTACGCGCACCGTGAGTAGAGATGAAGTACTCAAGTACCGACAGACCTTCACGGAAGTTAGATTTAATTGGACGCGGAATAATTTCACCCTTTGGGTTAGCAACAAGTCCACGCATACCGGCGATCTGACGAACCTGCATCATGTTTCCACGAGCGCCTGAGAAAACCATCATCCAAATTGGATTTGTACGTGGGAAATTATCTTCCATCTCTTTTGCAACTTCATTGGTTGCTTGAGTCCAGATTTCGATAAGTTCCTGACGTCGTTCATCATCGGTGATTAAACCGTTCTCATATTGAGATTGAACTTTGTCAGCTTTAGTTTCGTAGCCTTCCAAAATTTCGCGCTTACGAGTCGGTGTAACTACATCTTCAATTGAAATTGTTACGCCAGCACGAGTTGCCCAATAGAAACCAAGTGATTTCAAAGCATCAAGTGTTTGTGCAACTACAACCTTTGGATAACCCTCAGCCAAAGAATCTACGATTGCAGCTAAGTGTTTCTTGGTTACGTCGTAATCAACAAATGGGAAATCAGATGGCAATACTTCATTAAATAACGCGCGACCTAAAGTGGTTTCGCGAGTTTCATTTTTGCCACTCTTATCAAGACGTAGTTTGATCTTTGCTTGCAAAGAAAGTGTGCCTTGATCAAAAGCCATTACCGCTTCCGCGATTGAAATAAATGTACGTCCCTCACCTAATTGCTTATCGCGCATTGAAGTTAAGAAGTACAAACCAAGCACCATGTCTTGAGTTGGTGAAGTAATTGGTCGACCAGATGCTGGTGACAAAATATTGTTTGAAGAAAGCATAAGAACTCGCGCCTCAGCTTGAGCTTCAGCAGATAGCGGTAAATGCACCGCCATTTGATCGCCATCGAAGTCGGCGTTAAACGCTGTACATACCAATGGGTGAATTTGAATTGCTTTACCTTCAACCAGTTGTGGTTCAAATGCTTGAATACCTAAACGGTGCAATGTTGGTGCGCGGTTTAGTAGCACTGGATGTTCGGCAATAACCTCTTCTAACACATCCCAAACAACTGGGCGGGCGCGCTCAACCATGCGCTTTGCAGATTTAATATTTTGTGCATGATTTAAATCAACTAAGCGTTTCATTACGAATGGTTTGAATAATTCCAATGCCATTTGTTTTGGCAAACCGCATTGATGCAATTTCAATTGCGGACCAACAACGATTACCGAACGACCAGAGTAATCAACGCGCTTTCCAAGTAAGTTTTGACGGAATCTTCCTTGCTTTCCTTTCAACATATCGGAAAGTGATTTCAAGGCACGGTTTCCAGGGCCAGTTACTGGGCGACCACGACGACCGTTGTCGAACAACGCATCGACCGCTTCTTGCAACATACGTTTTTCGTTGTTGACGATAATTTCTGGCGCACCAAGATCTGCCAAGCGCTTCAAACGATTGTTACGGTTGATAACGCGACGATACAAATCATTTAGATCAGAGGTAGCAAAACGACCACCATCTAACTGCACCATCGGACGCAAATCAGGTGGAATAACTGGAATCGCATCAAGCACCATTGAAGTTGGCTTGTTACGAGTATTTAAAAATGAGTTAACAACTTTTAATCTCTTAATGGCACGAGTTTTCTTTTGACCTTTGCCAGTTTGAGAAAGTTCATTTAACTTATCAAATTCAGCTTTTAGATCGAAGGTATCTAGGCGAGCCTTGATTGCTTCTGCTCCCATTAATCCTTTGAAGTAAACGCCAAAACGCTCCCGCATTTCGCGATACAAAGATTCATCACCTTCAAGATCTTGAACTTTCAAATTCTTAAAGCGATTCCAAACCGCTTGCACACGATCTAGTTCGCGTTGTGAACGATCACGAAGTGCTTTGATTTCGCGCTCTGCCGCTTCCCGAACTTTGCGCTTGGCATCTGATTTAGCACCCTCTTCTTCAAGTTCTGCTAAATCTGAATCCATTTTCTTAGTGCGTTCGCTGATTTCTGTATCGCGCTTAGTTTCAATCTTTTTGATGTCAGAGGTGATGCGTTTTTCTAGTTGTGGCATATCCTCTTCGCGAGCTGCGGTATCAACTTCGGTAATCATGTAAGCCGCGAAGTAGATGACCTTCTCTAAATCTTTTGGTGCTAGATCAAGCAAATATCCCAAACGTGAAGGCACACCTTTGAAGTACCAAATGTGAGTTACTGGTGCAGATAATTCGATGTGTCCCATACGCTCGCGACGAACTTTTGCGCGAGTAACTTCGACACCGCAACGCTCGCAAATAATTCCTTTGAATCGAACGCGCTTGTACTTACCGCAATAACATTCCCAATCACGGGTTGGTCCAAAAATTTTCTCATCGAACAAACCATCTTTTTCTGGTTTTAGCGTGCGGTAGTTAATTGTCTCTGGCTTCTTAACCTCACCAAATGACCATTCGCGAATATTTTCGGTGGAGGCTAAACCGATTCTTAACTCATCAAAAAAGTTAACATCTAACATTTTTTCCTCACACTTCCTCTACGCTGCTAGGTTCGACGCGCGATAAGTTGATTCCCAACTCTTCCGCGGTCCGGAAAACTTCATCATCGGTGTCGCGCATTTCAATTGCCACACCTTCAGATGAAAGTACTTCAACATTTAAGCAAAGCGATTGCATTTCTTTGACCAGAACTTTGAATGACTCTGGAATTCCAGGCTCTGGAATGTTTTCGCCTTTAACAATTGCTTCGTAAACTTTTACGCGACCCAACACATCATCTGATTTGATGGTAAGTAATTCTTGAAGTGTGTATGCCGCGCCATAAGCTTCCAGCGCCCAAACTTCCATTTCGCCAAATCGTTGACCACCAAATTGAGCTTTTCCACCCAATGGTTGTTGTGTGATCATTGAATAAGGACCTGTTGAACGAGCGTGAATCTTGTCATCCACCAAGTGATGTAATTTCAAGATGTACATGTAACCAACTGAAATTGGTTCTTTGTATGGCTCACCAGTTCGGCCATCAAATAATTTAGCTTTTCCATTTGGTCCAACAACATGAATGCCATCTTGATTTGGCAAAGTTGAACCTAACAAACCAACAAGTTCTTCTTCTTTCGCGCCATCAAAGACTGGAGTCGCAACTTTGGTATTTGCTGGTGCCGATTCAAATCCACTTGCCTTCAAACCTTTTTGCCACTCAGCGTTACCTTCTAATTTCCATCCGGTTTTTGCTGCCCAGCCAAGATGTGTTTCTAATACTTGACCAACATTCATACGTCCTGGCACACCAAGCGGATTAAGAATCACATCAACTGCGGTTCCATCTGCCAAAAACGGCATATCTTCAACCGGCAAAATCTTTGCGATTACACCCTTATTACCGTGACGGCCAGCTAATTTATCTCCGTCTTGAATTTTGCGCTTTTGTGCAACATAAACTCGAACAACTTGATTTACACCAGCTGCTAATTCAAATCCTTCAGAGCTATCTTGAATTGTTACACCAATAATTTTTCCAGATTCACCGTGTGGAACTTTTAGAGATGTATCGCGAACTTCACGCGCCTTCTCACCAAAAATTGCACGTAGCAAACGCTCTTCTGGTGTTAATTCAGTTTCACCTTTTGGTGTTACTTTTCCAACCAAAATATCGCCCGGCACAACATCGGCGCCGACGCGAATAATTCCGCGCTCATCTAGATCTGCCAGAACTTCTTCAGAAACATTTGGAATATCGCGAGTGATTTCTTCTGGTCCAAGTTTGGTATCGCGAGCATCAACTTCATACTCTTCAATATGAATAGAAGTTAGTACATCATCTTGTACAAGTCTTTGCGACAAGATAATTGCATCTTCGTAGTTGTGACCTTCCCATGACATGAAAGCCACCAAAAGATTTTTACCAAGTGCCATCTCACCTTTTTCAGTAGATGCACCATCTGCAATAACTTGACCGGCTTCAATCTTGTCGCCAGCAGCAACTAAAACTTTTTGGTTGCGATTTGTACCTTGATTTGATCTGGTGAATTTTTCTAATTGATAAGTCTCGGTATTGCCATCTGATTCGGCAATTACGATTTGATCAGCGCTTACCTCTTTAACTACACCTGATTTCTTAGCAAGCAATACATCGCCAGCATCAATTGCAGCGCGAAACTCCATACCGGTTCCAACAAGTGGAGATTCAGCGCGAAGTAGTGGAACCGCTTGGCGCATCATGTTTGCACCCATCAAAGCGCGGTTTGCATCATCATGCTCTAAGAACGGAATCATTGCGGTTGCAACGGACACCATTTGCCGCGGCGATACATCCATGTAATCAACTTCAGTTGCTGGAATGTATTCAACTGCGCCACCGCGACGACGAACTAATACGCGATCTTCAGCGAAACGATTGTCATCTGTTAGCGGAGCATTTGCCTGCGCAATAACGTGTTCATCTTCTTCATCAGCAGTTAAGTAATCGATGCGATCTGAAACTTTGCCATCAACAACTTTGCGATAAGGAGTTTCAATAAATCCAAATGGTGTAACGCGACCATAAGTTGCAAGTGATCCGATTAATCCAATGTTTGGACCTTCTGGTGTTTCAATCGGACACATGCGACCGTAGTGAGATGGGTGAACATCGCGCACTTCA
>CAXBQO010000001.1:0-34185 GCA_963977945.1 uncultured bacterium | reverse complement strand
GTGTAAATTTTCTGGCGCTTTCGCCGGCGCTTGTTTATCAACTGCGTCAACTGCTGCTTGTTGTGCATCTTTATCTAAAGTTGTTTTGATTACATAACCACCGATTAGCAATTGTTCATCGGTAAATCCAAGATTATTTAATTCCCGCTCTACCCAAGAAATTAAATAACCTTTTGGCCCAGCCAATGCGCCCGAAGTAACTCGCGGTTTAATGGTGGGAAGTTTGATGTTGTCGGCGTCAGTTTTGTTTAACCATTTTTCCTGCACCATTCCATCTATTACATATTTAAATCTTTGATTTAAACGTTCTTCATTTGCTTTTCGAATTGCTGGGTCGTAAAGGCCAGGGCTACGTAACAAACTAGCCAGCACCGCAGCTTGTGGAATATCAAGTTGATCAACGCTTCTACCAAAATAAACTTGTGACGCAGTCTCTACTCCGTATGATCCACGGCCAAAATAAATGGTGTTTAAATAATTTTCTAGAATTTGATCTTTAGTGAATTGGTTTTCTAACTTAATTGCAATTACTAATTCTTTTATTTTTCTGACTACCGACCGCTCTGGTGTTAAGAAGGCAGTTTTTGCATACTGTTGGGTGATCGTAGACCCACCGCGGCCTTTTCCTAGAGTAATTACGTTGTCCCAAATAGCCTGAACTAAACCGGTCGGGCTAAATGCATGCTCTGAGTAAAAATTACGATCTTCTGCCGCTAAGACCGCATGTCGGACATCAAGCGGTATCGCTGCAAGTTTCACAATAGTGCGATTTTCTGAACCTATTCTTCCAACCTCGGTGCCATCTGAATATTGAATAATTGTGGCTTGCGAATTTACGTATGCATTTGGATCTGGAATTTTTACCGTGAAATAAGCAAATCCGAACACAAAGGTTCCTAGGACAAAAAGACTGCCAAAAATTAAAACTAATAATTTAGAGGAAGTAGATTTAAGTTCGTTCACTTAATTAACTCTCATCTTCAATCGTTTTTACTTTACGTGGGGGTTTACGAGTTTTACCATCACCCAAACTAAAAGATTTAATTAAATGGTTCCAACCGCAGTCTTGGCAAATCTCCACTTGGTAAACCCGAAATTCCCCAAATTCACTTTGCATCTCTTTTAACTCAAATATATTTTTAATTCGGCCAGAGTATTGGCCAAGTTGATCACCGTAGGCGTATCGAAGTTCAGTTAAACCAGTTTTACGACACACAGGACATTTTCTATCAGTGGTTTCACCGTGATATTTAGCGGCTCGCAAAAGATACGGGTGAGCATCGCAAGCATCTGCTGCCATTGGATCACCGCGAAACAACGCTACTAATGTTGATCTTTTATCTAATGAATAATCAATTACATCTCTCATTGTTGGCAAAATCTGAAATTCATTACGAATAGCAGAGTTTGATGCGTTTACAGATTGCGTTAGAGCGCGTTGCTTCATAATTGCCAAGATTATCTCGCTTTCAGTAATTACGCTTATGCGGTGAGACTTAAAGTCGGCTTGGAAAATATCGGTACTTTTTGGCGCATTGTTTCAGGTAAAAAACTACGAAAACTTTTATTGGTTCGTTGGAGTGGACAACTCACTGATGGTTTGTTCCAAGCTGCACTTGCTTCTTATGTTTTATTTTCACCAGAAAGACAACCAAATGCAATGGCTGCCGCAACAGCATTTGCCACGGTTTTGCTGCCTTATTCAATAGTCGCGCCATTTTCTGGAGTAATTCTCGATCGTTTTTCACGCCAACGAATAATTAGGAATGCAAATTTCATACGCTCAATACTGCTGATTGCAATCGTGTTTATTTTGTTCAATAACTTTTCAAATATATTTTTAGTTTCTTTAGTCTTATGTGTATTTGGAATGAACCGTCTAATTTTGGCAGGTCTTTCAGCTAGCTTGCCTTTAACTCTCGATAGCGATACTAAAAAAGAACAATTGATATCAGCCAATGCAATTGCCGTTACTGGTGGCACTATTTTTGTTGTAATTGGTGGCGGATTAGGGATAGCAATTAAGCGTTTGCTCGATTCGTTTGTATCTTCAGATAATTTAGATTCATTATTAATTGCAATCGGAGTAATTGGCTACTTAGCAGCGGCAACATTGATGAACTTCTTTGCCAAATTTGAATTAGGTCCAGTCGAAACAAAGTCAAATAAATCAAATCGAGAATCAAATGAGGTCATTGAAGGTTTTAAAATCTTGCGTCAGCACGGCGATATTTTGCGCGCAATTTTTGCAGTCTCAATTCAAAGAAGTGGAATTACCTCCTTAACTTTGATGGCATTGTTGTTGGAGCGAAATACATTTAATGATTCAAACAATCCAGATTTAGGTTTTGCAAGTTTTGGAATAGCACTAGCTATCGCCGGAATCGGAGTTGGTGTAGGCGCAGTCGTTGCTCCATACGGTGTAAACAAATTCGGTCGCCATTTATTTATTAGAATCATGTTGTTTTGTTGTGTTGCTTCTGCGTTAATTTTTTCTCTCTCTATAACCGAAATAACCCTAATAATTACGGCATTTTTGCTGGGTTTATTTGGTCAAGCTATCAAGGTAACTACTGATGCCTTGGCCCAATCAAAAATAATTGATGAGTTTCGCGGTCGAGTATTCGCTTTTTACGATGTAGTTGTTAATTTTGGAATTGTTGTCGGAGCAATAATTGCAGCAATAGTTTTACCTGATTCTGGAATTAGTAAATTATTGCCGTTTTTGCTGGCGGTCGTATTTTTAGTTTATAACCTAGCGATTTTGCGAAAATCTAAATTTTCGGCTGATTTTGTTGCCACCAAGTAAGTAACTCTTTGGTGGCACGCTCTGTTCCTAATGGTCCGTGTTCAATTCGAAGTTCCAGTAAATACTCATAGGCCAAGCCGACCGCCTTTGAAGGTTTAATCTGCAAAATTTCCATAATTTGATTTCCATCTAAATCAGGTCGCATTTGATCTAACTCTTCTTGAGCTCGCAATTGTTCAATTCTGGCTTCAAGTTGATCGTAAGTTTTAGCCAGATTCTGCGCCTTTTTGATATTTCTAGTGGTGCAATCAGCCCGGGTTAAGACGTGAAGATGTTCTAGAAGTTCTCCGGCATCTCTTACATATCGACGAACTGCAGAATCGGTCCACTCACCATCACCATATCCGTGAAATCTCAAATGTAAGTAAACAAGTTTGGATACCTTTTCAATTAAATCTGAATCAAATCTAAGTTTGGTTAAACGTTCTTTAGTTATTCGCGCTCCAACAACTTCGTGGTGATGAAAAGAAACTCTGCCATCTCCTGACAACACCCGAGTTTTGGGTTTACCGACATCATGCATTAGCGCCGATAACCGAAGAATCAAATTTGGTTCACCTATTCGTGACTCTAGTGAAATTGCTTGTTCTAACACGGTTAGCGTGTGTTCATATACATCTTTATGGTGATGATGTTCATCAATCTCTAACTTTAATTTGGGAATTTCTGGTAAAACTTTTTCTGCCAGTCCAGTCTCAACCATCAAAGTTAAACCCAGCCTCGGCTTATCACTTAAAATTAATTTAGATAATTCATCTCTCACCCGCTCGGCCGAAATGATTGAAATTCGGTCTGCCATAGACGTAATCGCATTGACAATTTCACTTGTTACTGAAAATCCCAATTGGCTAGCAAATCTAGCGGCACGCAACATGCGAAGTGGATCATCATTAAATGAATCTGTTGCACTTCCTGGCGTTCTAATTAACATATTTTCTAAATCTTCTAGACCTGAAAATAAATCTATAAATTCTGGTGAAGTGGAAGAAAGTTCAAGAGCCATCGCATTTATCGTGAAATCACGACGTTTTAAATCAACTGCAATTTCGTTTCCAAATTTAACTTCTGGATTTCTACTATCTGGCTCATACTGTTCGCTGCGATAAGTTGTAATTTCTATATTGATTCCATCTTTATTAGCGGCGATGGTGCCAAATTTTGCGCCAGTCTCCCAAATTGAGTCAGCCCATTTATTTAATATTTTTTTAGTCTCTTCAGGTTTAGCGTTTGTTGTGAAATCTAAATCCATTTGCTTGCCCGATTTAAATTTATTAAGTACCGCATCTCTTACCGAACCACCAACTAAAGCAAATTTGAAATTTGATTTAGAAAATCTTTCAGCTAATTCCTCTGAGAACGGGGCATACTCCTTCAACGTGTTGAAAGCTAAGGTGGCAGCGGCAGTTTTTGAGATTTGCGCCGGTTTCATAAACGCTAAGGCTAACGATTGGTCGAGTTCAATCAGAGTAACAATGGCTTTATCGCCGTAGTTACACGCAATAACTCTTAGTTAAACGCTTAGTTAAAAGGTGGAATTAGTAACCTAGCCCCATGACCCCCCCAGAAAATGTGGGTGGCGAAGCGGATTCTAAAGTTGTTCCTGCACGACAAAATAATTCTGCTAAACCATCCAGACGCAAAAAAAGACACCGAAAAAATTCACCGAATAAACCGGTTGAGCGCAGTCAACAAAAAAACTTTAATCAAAAACATAAATATGCCAAACGAGTTGATGAAGTAAGCGCTGGTGGTTTAGTTGTTGATAAAACTGGAACTAAAGGTTTACTAATCGGTCGACTTGATCCAAAAGATGCTTCGCATGAAAGATTGTTGTGGTCCTTGCCAAAAGGACACATTGAGTCTGGCGAGACACCGCAGCAAGCAGCGGTACGAGAGGTGCAAGAGGAAACCGGAATAAAGCCAGAAATTGTTCGTGAACTTGGAGTAATTGATTTTTGGTTTATGGCAAGTGGCAAAAGAATTCACAAAACTGTGCACCACTTTTTATTTCAGGAAGCTGGTGGAAAGTTGGCGCCCCAAGTTACTGAAGTAGATGATGTTCGTTGGTTCCCGCTAGGAGAAATTGTAAGTATCTTGGCTTATCCAGATGAACGAAAACTTATCGCCAAATCAGGCGATTTAAAGCCGTGAAAAAATTTCTATCTTTTTTAAGTTTCACTAGTTTTTTATTTCTAAATTCTTTATTTTTTACTCCCTTTTCGCAAGCGGCAACAACTGAAGAAATAATTATTTCGGCACCTACTCATCGATTATTAACTGGCAAGTTCGTCGATGAAGGTTTAGGTGAGCAATTAAAGCCTGGAGGAAAACTAGGTCAAATTTTTTACCTTTCAGCAAAATCTAAACCAAAATTCTTAATTGATATGTCAACGATTGAAGAAATATCAGATATGAGTGATGGTTATCAATTAATAGATGAGTCGGTCGGAATGTATGAACAGATAGCGAAAAATTGGCTTTCCCGATTCAACCAAGTTGTAAATTCTAAAAATTCTTTTTCTATAATTTACGGCAACCCTTCAAAGACATGGGTAGATAAGTTATTCCCATCTGAAATTGAATACTACAAATCAGTAAATGAATTACGGCTGGAAGAATTTCTTGGTGGTTCTGTTACATATAAAGCCTTTGAGGAAAGCAAATACGAAAAAAATGACAAAGATATATCGTTACCAAATGAAGCAATTACCTCCTTTACTACTGCAGATACACAATTGAAATTGTTATCAACTATCGTTGACCCGAAAGAGTTATCTATTCCAAGATTGCGTCTGGCACAGTTACTAAATGCAGACATTGAACCACGCAATATCTCTATGTTTTATGCCGATTTCAATAAAAGTATGAGTGAAACTCGCAAAAAGTTGAGGATTACAACCACTAAATTCACCGTTACTAATGAAAGCCAAAAACTGCCAATCACCTTAGTAAACGAATTTGCATCAAATCTAAAAATTAAAATGTTAGTCAAACCCACAAATTTGAAAGTTGGGGTCAGATCTATTGATGACATAGAGGTGGAAGCAAACTCAAAAAAACAAATTCTTTTGCCTATAGATGTATTTGCCTCTGGTAGCAGTGCGCTACAAGTTCAGCTGACAGATTTGCAAGGAAATCCCCTTGGATTTCCAGCATATGTTTCACTAAATTTGTCGGTAATTTCATCAACAACTGCGTGGTTAACAAGTATTGCGGCACTTCTATTATTAATTGGAGTAATTGCACAGAGTGTTCGCAGATTTAAATCCAATAAGCAGGAAGAATTGAGTATTGAAAATTGAAAATTGAGAATAGAGAAATGAAATTAGTGGTGAAGGAAAAATTAAGTGGTTGATGATTCGATAGTAAAAGCCTCATCCACGATGGCGCTTGGCACTATTTTTTCTCGAATTACAGGTTTGGTCAGAAATTTGATGCTGGCTTCTGTTTTAGGAACAGCATTGTTAGGTGACACCTACAACGTAGGTAATACGATGCCAAACATTTTGTACAACATATTAATTGGTGGTGCATTAACGGCGGTTTTTGTTCCGCAAATAGTTCGCTCGCTCCGAGATAGTGATGGTGGCGAAGGATTTATTTCAAAACTTTATTCTTCGGTAGTCACTGTTTTATTTATTTTAACTTTAATAGGTGTGCTTGCAGCGCCATTACTAGTAAATATCTACGCTCCAGAATTCAATGGCAGACCAGAATTTAATTTAACGGTCGCGTTTATGCGTTACTGCTTACCGCAAATATTTTTCTTAGGTGTTTTTATGCTGCTAGGTCAGATTGCGAATGCAAAAAATAAATTTGGCCCGATGATGTGGGCGCCAGTATTAAACAACTTAATTGTTATCGCTCTACTCACTTGGTTTTTACTAAATAGAAGAGATATTTCAGTTGGCAATATTTCCGATGCTGAAGTTGCTTGGCTTGGGTTAGGCACAACATTTGGCTACTTGGCGCAAGCTGCCATCTTGCTGCCGGTAATTCGCCGCACTGGAATTAAATTGAAATTTAGATTTGATTGGCGAAATAGCGGATTAGGTAAATCGGTGAAATTAGCTGGCTGGAGTTTTATTTACGCGGCAATTTCACAACTAAGTTATTTAGTTACAGTAAACCTAGCAACTAGCGCCGGAGTAAAAGCGGCGGAATCTGGAATCAGTACCGGAGTCGGTTTTACGCCATATCAAAACGCTTATCTAATAATGATTTTGCCCCACTCTGTAATTACCGTTTCATTAATTACTGCACTTTTACCAAGATTGTCTAACCATGTCATTGATAATCAATTATCGGAATTAAAAGAATCATTAACTAGCGCTCTAAAAACTGTTGCGGTCTTTACTGTTCCGGCAGCACTTGTATTTTTAACTTTTGGTCCACTAATTGCTAAAAATCTTTACTTTGATTTACCCACAAAAGATGCAAATTATTTAGGTTTAGTGCTTTCTGGGCTTTCGCTTGGACTTATCCCGTTAAGTATTAATTTAATAATTATGCGTGGGTTAAATGCATTTGAAAATGTAAAAGCGCAGGCGCAAATAAATTTGATTATAAATATTGTGGCAATTTTGCTTTCAGTGGCTGGAGTTATGGTTTTCGCACCGGAATGGGTAACGGTTTGGCTGGGAGTAACTTTCCCGATCCATTATTCACTTGGAACTTTTTTAAGTTTCAGATTTTTAGCTCGCCATGGTTTGAGAATTAGGTTACGTCCGATTCTGTATTTCTACACAAAATTGATGCTAGTCACAGGTATTGGATTATTGCCGCTCTGGTTATTGCGCAATCAAATCCCGGGTGGGAATTTTCTTCAACTTATCTTGGTTCTAGTGGCTACAAGTTTGATTTATATTTTGACAAGTAGATTGTTAAAAATTGATGAAGTTTCAGATGCGGTGAAATTGCTGCTAAGAAGTACTGGTATAAGAAAATAGATTCAAACAGAATTGGGGATTTTTTGAATTCAACGCAAATACATGAAGTTGTAATTGTTGGTTCTGGACCAGCTGGTTACACCGCCGCGATTTATGCCGCAAGGGCTCAATTAAATCCTGTTATTTATGAAGGTTCGGTAACTGCTGGTGGTGCGTTGATGAACACCACAGAGGTAGAAAATTTTCCTGGTTTTCCAACCGGAGTAATGGGTCCAGATTTAATGGATCAAATGCGCAAACAAGCTGAAAGATTTGGCGCAAAGTTAATTACTGATGACATTGTTGAAATGAAACTTTCTGGAAAAATTAAAGAATTAAAAGATGGTTCGGGAAATATTATAAAAACTAAATCGGTGATTCTTGCAACCGGTTCTGCTTATAAAGAAATTGGTTTAGAAAATGAAAAACGTTTATCAGGTCGAGGTGTTTCATGGTGCGCTACCTGTGATGGTTTCTTCTTTAGAGATCAAGTTATCGCCGTCGTCGGCGGCGGAGATTCTGCGATGGAAGAGGCAAATTTCTTAACTAAATTTGCCAGCAAAGTTGTAATTATTCATCGCCGAGAACAATTGCGGGCTTCAAAAATTATGATTGATCGCGCTAAAAATAATCCAAAAATTGAATTTTTATTTAATACCCAAGTTACAGATGTAATTGGGGAAGACAAAGTGACTGGGTTAAAACTAAAAGATACAAAAACCGGAGCTGAACGAACCCAAGATTTCACCGGACTTTTTGTCGCTATTGGTCACTTGCCTCGAAGCGAGTTAATCAAAGGACAAATTGACCTTGATTCCGATGGTTATGCCAAAGTACAAACAGGAACAACATTGACAAACATTGATGGCGTATTTGCTTGTGGAGATTTGGTCGATCATCGGTATCGACAAGCAATTACAGCAGCTGGAACCGGATGTCAGGCGGCGTTAGATGCTGAGAAATACCTAACCGCACTGGTTTAAAACGGTTGAGTAGAATCGCGTTTATTAAAAATAAGAACTGAATCAAGTAAAGGATAAAAAATGGCAACCACAAAAGTAACCACCGCAGATTTTGACCAAGTAGTTTTAAAAAGTAGCACCCCTGTATTAGTTGATTTTTGGGCAGAGTGGTGCGGACCATGTCGCGCAGTCGGGCCAATTTTGGAAGAAATATCAAATGAGCACGGCGCAAAAATAAAGATTGTTAAATTAAATACCGATGAAGAAAGCTCAATCGCTCAAAAATATGGAATTACATCTATTCCAACGATGAATGTATTTGTTAACGGCCAAATTGTTAAAACAATTATTGGCGCAAAACCAAAGACTGCCTTACTAAAAGATCTAGAAAGCTACATCAAGTAATCTAAATCGAAATAGGGGTTTTGTGAGTACCGAATTAACCCGAGGAGACTCTGGGGATTCGGTACTTCTTATTTCCAACACTTTGCAAAGAATTGGATTATT
Source organism: uncultured bacterium (assembly GCA_963977945.1). Lineage (GTDB taxonomy): Bacteria > Actinomycetota > Actinomycetes > Nanopelagicales > Nanopelagicaceae > CALMJB01. Next base: position 24,979 of record CAXBQO010000001.1, on the reverse strand, counting down.
AAATTCGGCAACCAATATTTTTGATGAAAAAGTTGAAGAAGCAATCAAAGCATTCCAACAAAGACGCGGAATAACTGCGACGGGCGTGATAAACGCCGTCACCGCAAAAATGTTGGAAGAGGCTAGATGGAAATTAGGCGATCGAGTTTTATCAATTTCTACCGGTCCGCTTATGCATGGAGATGATGTAACCAACCTGCAAACTCGTTTGATTGAAATGGGTTTTAATTGCGGAAAAGTAGATGGAATCTATGGCGCTAACACTGAAGCTGCGGTCAAAGAGTTTCAAAAATCTGCTGGAATTTTAATTGACGGTAAATTTGGGCCAACTACTTTGATTGCACTGATGAGATTAGTAAAAACCGTATCTGGTGGTGCCCCTATTCATTTACGAGAAAATACTCATCACGCACAACGTGGGCCGGCGCTGGCAAATAAAGTGATCGTGATTGATCCAAGTTGGGGCGGTGAATTCACTGGCGAGGTTGGGTTTGGCGCAATTGAATCTGAACTTATGTTTGATATCGCGCAAAGATTAGAGGGCAGATTAATCGCGCTAGGGGTTTCAGTTTATTTAACAAGAAGTGCCAAAAATTCGCCGCTTGAAAATCAACGAATTCAATTTGCTAACTCAATGAATCCAGATTTAGTAATTGCATTAAAAGTTGATAAATACAAAAATGAAAAAGCTAATGGTGTAGCTACTTATTATTACGGTTCCACTACGCACGGAGTTCATTCGGTTATAGGTGAAAGATTTGCAAACCTAGTACAACGTGAAATTTGCGCTCGCACCCAATTGCAAAACTGTCGAACCCACCCAAAAAGTTGGGATTTATTGCGATTGATTAAAGCTCCGGTGGTTCGTATTGATTGTGGTTATTTAAGTAATCAAAGTGATGCTAAATCTTTGTTGGAAGTTTCAATTCGAGAACAAATTGTGGAATCAATCGTTATTGCAATCCAAAGGTTGTATCTCTCGGCAGAGGAAGATGCCAAGACTGGAACATTAAAAATCTCAGACCTAAGGCGTGCTGGTATTCGTAAGTAGCAATTCCTGCTGGAAATTTTGGCAACAAAATTGATTTAGACTTTGTTAATGAGTATCGAGCAAAAACGCTTTCATACTGGGCTTCCTGAGAACCTAACTGAACGATTCGCCAATCGTGCGTTAGGCATGAAAGCCAGTGAAATTCGCTCTTTATTCGCGGTTGCTTCAAGACCTGACATAGTTTCACTCGCCGGCGGAATGCCAAACCTTTCAGCTCTGCCAATGGACATGATGGCTGAGGTTGTAAACAAATTAATTAGAGAAAATGGCAGCGAAGCTTTGCAGTACGGCAGCGGTCAGGGTCATCCAAAACTGCGAGAACAAATTTGCGATGTAATGGCACTTGAAGGAATAAGTGCGCATCCAGATGATGTAATAGTTACAACCGGATCTCAACAAGCTTTAGATTTAATTACCCGCATTTTTATTGATCCAGGCGATGTAATTTTGGTGGAGGCGCCTTCTTACGTCGGAGCATTAGGAACTTTTAAGCAGTATCAAGCCCAAGTGGTACACGTTGAAATGGATCAAAACGGAATCATTCCGCAAGCACTAAGAAACGCAATTGCTCAAATTAAAAAATCTGGTCGTAAGATTAAATTTATTTACCTGATTCCAAACTATCAAAACCCAGCAGGTGTTCTACTAAGCGCAGATCGCCGCACTGAAATTTTAGAAATTTGTCATACTGAACAAATTTTTGTGGTCGAAGATAATCCATATGGCTTACTTGGATTTGATAAACCATCGCCAAATGCCATGCGGGCAGAAGATTCTGAAAATGTGATTTATCTTGGAACATTTTCTAAAACTATTGCGCCTGGGTTTCGAGTCGGTTGGGCATTGATTCCACAAAGTTTGAAGGAAAAATTAGTCATAGCAAGCGAATCCTCAATTCTTTGCCCATCTAATTTTTCCCAACTTTCAATTTCCAGTTACCTTGCCGATCAGCCATGGCGTGCGCAGATCGCTTCTTTTACAAAGTTATATAAGGTTCGAAAAGATGCGATGCTAGAAAGTTTGCAAAAATACTTTCCGGCCGGAACCAGTTGGACAAAACCTGAAGGCGGTTTCTACGTTTGGATTACTTTGCCACCTGAAATCGATACAAACGCACTTATGCCAAAAGCGATTGTGGCGAAAGTGGCTTATGTTCCTGGTACCGCGTTTTATGCTGATGGATTTGGCAGTTGGTCAATGCGGCTTTCTTATTGTTACCCAACTCCAGAACGCATCAAAGATGGTGTGAAATCTTTAGGTGCGGTAATTACTGAAGAGATGGAACGCCGGCAACTAATTTAGTTTTGGTTGATTATTCGCTTTATTCGATTTAAATCTTCAAGATCTGCAAATTCGATAGTTATTTTTCCTTTAGATTTGCCAAGTTCAACACTTACTCTGGTATCTAACCGATTGCCCAACTGGTCTGCAATCTCTTTAAGTTGAGCTCTATTTGTTTGGCTATTTTTTGTACCCAAGGCACTAGGTTTTTGGCCATTTTTGCTGGTTAAACCACTTGCAATCTCTTCAGTCTGCCGAACAGTTAAACCTTCAGCCACAATTCGATTAGCAAGTTTTTCAATTTCTGTGAGGTCTGCAATTCCAAGTAATGCCCTAGCGTGACCGGCAGAGATTACTCCGGCAGCAACTTTGCGCTGCACAGTTGGTGGCAAATTTAAAAGTCGTAAAGTGTTTGAAATGGCTGGCCGTGATTTTCCTAACCGAGCGGCTAGTTCATCGTGTGTGTAATTAAAATCTTGAAGTAATTGTGAAAATGCAGCGCCCTCTTCTAATGGATTTAATTGACTGCGGTGAATATTTTCAATTAACGCTTCACGCAACAATTGATCATCTGTTGTTTGTCTAATTATTACTGGGATTGTTTTTAAGCCAGCAATTTTTGCCGCTCTAAATCTTCGCTCGCCCATTATTAATTGATATTTATTTCCATCAATTTGTCTAACTACTGGCGGTTGCAATAATCCAACCTCTTTAATTGATTGAGCTAATTCATTTAATTGATCGGTATCAAAAACTGTTCGTGGTTGTTTTGGGTTTGCAGAAATATTTTCAACTGCCACTTCACTACGGTCGGCAACTTGTAAACCTGTTTTTGTAGTGATTTCTGTTGGGATTACCGATTGCGGAATCAGTGCGTCTAATCCACGGCCCAAGCCACCTTTTCTAGTACTCACGCTGCTACTCCACCACCGCGATTTGCTATCTCGCGAGCAATTGAAAGATATGCAATCGCGCCTGGAGATGCTGCGTCATATGTCATCACAGTTTGTCCAAAAGATGGTGCTTCTGAAACTCGCACCGCTCTTGGAATTGGAATATCAATTAATTGAGATGGAAAATGTTTCTTTACATTTTCTGCTACATCATTTGATAATCGAGTTCTGCTGTCATACATTGTTAAAACAATTGTTGATAATAAAATATTTGGATTCAATCTTTTTTGCACTTGATTCAATGTGTCCATTAATAAAGTTAATCCCTCTAATGAGTAGTACTCACATTGGATTGGAACTAAAACCTCTTGCGCTGCAGTTAGCGCATTGATAGTTAACAATCCAAGTGAAGGTGGACAATCAATAAATACATAATCAAATCTTTGGTTTTGATTTTGTTTTCTTTGTAAAAAATCTTCTAGTGATTGTTTTAATCGAAACTCTCTTGCTACTTGCGGTACCAATAAAATTTCAGCTCCGGCTAAATTTGAATTTGCTGCCACCGCCTCAAGATTTGCAAAACCTGGCACCTTTAAAACCAGGTCATCAATTTTTTTATCATTGATTAGAACATCGAAAATTCCATCGTTTTTTGAAGAATCTATCCCCAGCGCAGTAGTGGCGTTTCCTTGTGGGTCGAGGTCAATCACTAAAACCCGCAATCCACCCATAGCGAGCGCAGCCGCTAAGTTGACTGTGGTGGTGGTTTTACCAACCCCGCCCTTTTGATTTGCCACAGTGATAACCCTGGTTCGCAGTGGAGCAACCATTGGCTCCTTGAGCCTGCGGATCCCTATGACCCTTTTCTCTGATGTTTCACGTGAAACCTGTTCCATAGGGGAAGTTAAGCAAAAAGCCCCGACTAGGCCGCGTCACCACGCTTAAGTTTGGCTTCGATAACTAAAACACTTGCCTCCCCAAGTTCTAGTTGATGCAGGGTTAAATCAAATTTTCCAAAAATGTTTGAGGTTGAGGCAGAAAACTGTGAATGGATGTTCTGGCCAACCAAAGCTAGGACTCGTCCGTTGGGGTTTAAAAGCGGGCGGGCAAGTTCTAACAATTTATCAATTGGCGCCACCGCTCTAGCCATCACTACATCAAATTTCTTGGTTACCAGCTTTGAGTTTTTAGCCTCTATTTTGATACCCAACCCAAGCGCTGAAACCACCTCACTTAAAAACTGAGCTCTGCGGGCGAGCGGTTCAATCAGGGTTAGGTCCAAGGTTGGGTTGGCAATTGCGATCACCACTCCGGGTAGTCCTGCCCCCGAACCTAGGTCGGCAACCTTCAACTTTGACCCCGGCTCAAAAAAAGTGGTCAATGGTAGGCAGTTAAGAATGTGCCGCTCCCTGATTCGATCTGCCTCTTTTGGCCCAAGAAGGCCCCGAGTTATCCCTTCGGTTTTTAAAAACGACTCAAACTGAACAAGTTTGGGGTCATCAACAGCCAGTTGGGTAAGAGAAATTTTTCGAGTTTTTTGCTCCAGGGAAGGTGGTTTCACGTGAAACTTATTGAGGAAGTACCACCACGCAACGGTCTGGCTCTTCCCCCTCTGATTCACTTGTAAGCCCAAGTGATTGAATTGTGTCGTGGATCACTTTTCTTTCAAAGGCGTTCATTGGTTCTAATTTCACAGCCTCGCCTTTGCTTTTAACCTCTTCTGCCACCTCTTTAGCAAGTTTGGTTAATTTATCTTTTTTGCCACCACGAAAGTTTTCAATATCTAGCATCAACCGACTTCTGGTTCCGAGAGATGTTTGTACTGCCAGCCGTGTTAACTCTTGGAGTGAATCTAAAACCTGTCCGCGCTCTCCGACTAAATGATTTAGCCCGCCAGATGAATCTGATGGACTCATAATCGCAAGGGATGCACGATCGTTTTCAACATCAATGTCGATGTCGCCATCTAGATCGGCGATATCTAACAAGCCTTCAAGATAGTCAGCTGCGATGTCACCCTCTTCTTCAAGTTGTTTTAACAGGTCCTTTGGGTCTCTAGGGGTTTTCTCTTTAACTTCAACCTCTTCTTCGCCCGCTTCAACTGTATCCAAAGCATCTGTTTGGCTTTCGTTATTCATATCTCCTCCTTGGTTTAAAAAATATGCTTAGTTTTTGATTTTTACTTTTTCTTTTTTCTTCTTTTTGGTTGAAATCTCTGCCCGCTGTTTCTTTCATTTTGATTTGGATCGGTTGCGATAGATCCATTTTCGGTAGTGCTATTTGAATCATCTTGATTTGTTACTTGACCTTTTTGTGCGCGTTTTCTTTGTAACTCTTCATAAGCTGGTGAACCAGGTGTTGGATTTCTCTTAATCACGTAATACTGCTGACCCCAAGTCCATAGATTTGTAGTTGACCAATAAATCAAAACTCCGATTGGGAAATTAACGCCAGTGACTGCAAAAATTATTGGGAACAAATACATCATAATTTTTTGTTGCTGCAACATCATGTTGTTGGTGGTATCCATTTTTGGCATACCTTTGACCATTAATTGACGTTGTGTTGTGAAAGTTGTTAGCGACATAAAAACAATCAAACAAATTGCCACTAATTTTGTGCCACCGGTTTGACTTCCTAAAAAAGTTCCAGAGAGCGGTGCGCCAAAAAAATCTGCTTGTTGTGCTGAAGTCAAATATGCATCTTTTAAAAATCCATGCGGACGGTTGGCACCAATGCCATTTAATACCTGGAAAAGGGCTAGAAATATAGGGGATTGAGCAAGTATTGGTAAGCAGCTAGCGAATGGGTTGGTTTTGTGTTGGCGGTAGAGCTTCATCAACTCTTCTGATTGTTTTTGTCGATCATCTTTATAACGTTTTTGAATCTCTTTCATTTTTGGTTGTAATGCAGTTAAAGCACGCTGGCTTTTAATTTGTTTAACGAAAAGCGGAATAAGAATGATTCTTATGACAATCACTAAACCAATAATTGCTACCGACCATTGCAGGTTCTCATTGTTGGTAAATGAAAGTAAGTCATGGAATGTCACCATTAACCATGAAACAACTGCATAAAGCGGATCTAGTATTGAACCCATTAAAAAGCCCCTGTTTTCGCTAGTTTTTTCATAGTTTTACCGGTTTTACCTTGGTAATTTGGTGGATAGTCCACGCCCCCGTTTGACCACGGGTTACATCTAAATAACCTTGTTATCGCCAATGCCACGCCTTTAATTCCATTGTTCTCAACTGCTAATTGAGCATATTCGCTACACGAAGGAAAATATTTACAACGTTGCCCAAAAATTGTTGGGCCAAAAAGTGGTGAAATTATTCTTCGGTAAGTTTTTATCAAACTAACAATGAGATTAGAAATTATTTTGTTCAAGCGCTCACCATAAACTTACTTAATAATTTAGAAATTAATTCTGATATGTCTTTGCTATAACTTTCAGATTGTTTTAATACCCTCACCACAACAACAGTGTTGGGTTTAAAACTGCCTAGATAATTAAATAAATCATGTCTGATTAATCGCGCAACTTTGTGTCTTTTCACGGCGCCACCGACTGATCTATTAATGATTAAGCCAAACTGCACTGGGTAAGATTTTTGAGATTTATGATCAAAATTATTTACCCCATACATAACTAAATTTTGGGTAGATACTTTTTGGCCAGATTTTGTTACAGCGCTAAAAATAGTGCTGGAACGAAGCCGATTAACTTCGGGTAGCACAGTTAATTAGGCAGAGATTTTCGCGCGCCCTTTAGCGCGGCGAGATGCCAGAACTCCTCGACCGCCCTTAGTTGACATGCGTTTACGAAAACCGTGTTTTTTTGCCCTTTTACGATTGTTTGGCTGGTAGGTGCGCTTCATTTCTCTCTCTTAATTCTCGTTAAATTTCGCTCTAGATTTCTTTATTTTTCTCTTAGCCTCTGCCTGGCTAAGGCCACAGATGTTTTGCACTGGTTCCAATGAGGTGTTCCGAGCTTTCCGTTCGACCACAATTGAACCGAGGGTGCGTAAGGTTAAAGGTTGGGGATAAAGCGGGTCAAACCATAAATCTTGATTTTTAGGTGTGGAAAACCGGTTGCGTTTTTGAATTTTTACCCTTAAGTTCGCCCCCTATCCACAACTCCCCCGGGTTAGAACCAGAATTTAACTCTCTGATATCACAGCCTGTGGATAACTTTGTGAATTGTTTATTTGGTGGTTTTTCGCCTGGGAAGGAGCGGTGTGGCCCAAAAATCTGCGGTAATCGATGTCCAAAAGCTTTGGGATGAGGTTGTCTCTCAAATCAGCTCCCCGCAACACAACGCTTTTTTATCTCGAACCAAACCCCTCGGACTACTACCTAGCCAAGGGGAAGAAGAGGCCAACCTCTTACTTTCTGCCCCAGATCTATTCACAAAAGGAGTTCTTGAAACCCGGCTTCGTAATGTGGTGGTAGAAGCACTTACCACGCAATTAGGGGAAAAAGTAAATATCGCTGTGAAAGTTAGTGGGGATACCAAACCACAAAATCAAAATGATGAATCAGTTTTAGATGAAGATGTGGTTCTAACAAAATCCACTGCAGTTGAAGTTGCGACAAATAATAAAAGTTCTGAAATTGGCCAATTAAACCCTAGGTATATTTTTGAAAGTTTTGTTATCGGAGCCTCAAACCGTTTTGCTCATGCCGCCGCTGTCGCAGTAGCTGAAGCCCCAGCGAAGGCTTATAACCCACTCTTTATTTATGGTGAATCTGGACTTGGAAAGACACATTTATTGCACGCAATCGGTGCTTATGCAAAAGAACTCTATAAAAATGTCCGAGTTAGATATGTCTCCTCAGAAGAGTTCACAAATGATTTTATTAACTCCATCCGCGACGATAAAGCTTCAGTGTTTCAAAAACGTTATCGTGATTTAGATATTTTGTTAGTTGATGACATTCAATTTTTAGAGAACAAAGAGCGAACCCAAGAAGAGTTCTTCCATACTTTCAACACTCTTTATAACTCGAACAAACAGATAGTAATTTCTAGTGACAGACCACCAAAACAGTTAACTACGCTCGAAGATCGCCTTCGCTCTAGGTTTGAGTGGGGTTTGATTACAGATATTCAACCACCAGAACTTGAAACCCGTATCGCAATTTTAAGAAAGAAAGCAGCTCAAGATAAATTAAATGCTCCAGATGAAGTTTTAGAATTTATCGCAAGTAAAATTTCCAGCAATATACGGGAATTAGAAGGTGCGTTAATTCGAGTTACTGCTTTCGCTTCTTTGAATAAACAACCAGTCGAATTAGGTTTAGCTGAAATTGTTTTAAAAGATTTAATTCCTGAAGATGGCGGCCCAGAAATAACTGAAGCAACAATTATGGCTATGACTGCCGCTTACTTTAGTTTAACCATTGACGATTTGTGTGGAACATCTAGATCTAGGGTTTTAGTAAACGCAAGACAAATCGCAATGTATTTGTGTCGTGAGTTAACAGATTTATCACTTCCGAAAATTGGTTCGATTTTTGGAGATCGTGACCATACAACCGTTATGCATGCTGATCGTAAAATTAGACAGTTGATGGCAGAACGTCGCTCTATTTACAATCAAGTTACAGAGTTAACCAACCGGATAAAACAACAATCTAAAAACTAATCCGGGGCGATTAATTAAGTAATTAACAATTTTAAAAACTAAATATTGAATGTATAAAAGTATTTACGCCCAAACTATTACCCACAAAAATAGGCCACAGGGTGTGGATAAAGTGTGGAAAACTAAAAAGGTGGTTTTTGGAAAACTTTCCTTTTTGTTTACCCACAATCTATAAACAGGTTAACGGTTTAATTTTTCCCTTCTGACCTGGTGTTTTGTCAGTAATTAACAGGTTTCTGGTTTGGTTATTACTACTACTCTTATAGATATTAATTAAGTTTAAAAAATGACCTGTGGGGAAGAAGAGGATTTATGAAGTTTGAAGTAGAGCGCGACTTATTGGTCGATGCTGTTAATTGGGTTTCAAGATCTTTGTCCAACCGCCCAATTTCAACCGCTCTTCTTGGAATTATTATCGAAGCTGATAAAAATTTAACTTTTACCGCTTCAGATTTAGAAAGTTCTTCTAAAACAGAAATCACTGGGGTAATTAGTCAGCCCGGAAAAGTTTTAGTACCAGGGCGCTTACTAGCTGAGATATCTAGGTCGTTACCTAACAAACCAATAAGTTTTACTTTAGATGGCACTCGAGTAAATGTTGTTTCTGGAAAATCAAAATTTACTTTACCTATTTTGCCTTTAAATGAATATCCAAACCTGCCATCAATTCCAAACAGCACCGGAAATATTCCAAGCAATGTTTTTGCAAAAGCAATTAATCAAGTGGCAATTGCTGCTGGCAAAGATGACTCTTTACCAACACTCACAGGTGTGTTTATTGAAATTGAAAACAACCAAATCACTTTGGCTGCAACCGACCGTTACCGACTCGCTGTAAAAAAACTTGCTTGGAAATCAAAAGATTCAAATTTTAAAACACACACACTGTTGAGAGCACGAACACTTTCGGAAGCCGCTAAATTTTTAGAGGTTGGTGACGAGTTAACAATTGCTTTAAATGAAGAAACCAGTAATGAAAAATTAATTGGTTTTACACTTCCTAAAAAAACATTAATTTCTAGGGTTTTAGATGGATCATTTCCACCATTTCAACACCTACTTCCAAACACATTTACTGCCGAAGCCACAGTTGAAATTTCAGTATTTTTAGAGGCGGTTCGCCGTGTGGCACTCGTGACCGACAAAACTGTGCCATTGAGATTGAATTTCACAAATAATTCCATTCAATTAGAAGCAGGTACTGGGGATGAAGCTCAAGCAAGCGAGTCAATTGATATTAACTACAAAGGTGAAGCGATAAACATTGCATTTAACCCAACATACCTAACAGATGGATTAAACGCACTTGGTACCAAATTTGCTCACATCGGGTTTACTGGTGCCAACAAACCAGCGATTTTAACTGGTATTGAAAAACCAGACACTACTTCAACTGAAAACTATAAATATCTTTTGATGCCGATGCGTTATTCGGCTTAATATTATTTTACAAATTTGTATTTAAAAAATTTACATCTTACAAACTTTAGATCATATGAAAAACTTGATCTAGAAATAACCCCCGGCATAAATATATTTGTTGGTAAAAATGGTGAAGGTAAAACAAATATTGTAGAAGCCATAATTTATTTGACTTTTTTAAATTCCCACCGAGTAGCAAATGTGCAACCATTAATAAAACTTGGGCAAGAAACAGCTTATATCCGTAGCAAAGTTTCATACCCGAACCGAGAACTAGAAATAGTTTTGGAACTAAATGCTCAAAAACCTAATAAAGCAACCGTTAATCAAAACCCAGTTAAATCTCAAAAAGAGTTATTTGGGTTGTTGCAGTCAATTTATTTTTCACCTGAAGATTTAGATTTAGTTCGTGGAGATTCTTCCCTTCGAAGAAGATTTTTAGATGAATTTGCAATTTTAAAATCCCCCAAAATTGCTGCACTAACTTCAGATTATGAAAAGGCAGTAAAACAACGAAATAAACTTATTAAAAGTAGAGCCAATCGCGAATCATTACAACCATGGAATGAACAACTCTCAAAAATTGGCGGCGCATTAATTACTACCCGGATAAGTCTGATTAACGAAATACAACCCTTTTTTGTTGATACTTACCAAGACATTTCTGGAAGCAGTTCTGCAAAATTAGCTTATAAATCAAGCATTTCTGAACCAACCACAAACACAGAGGCAAATACCGAGCAGTTATTAACCGCTCTTTCCAATTCGTACCAACAAGAAATCGAGCGGGGTTTTACTTTGTTTGGACCACACCGTGATGATCTACTTTTAAAACTTGAAGACCAACCAGTTAAAACTTATGCAAGTCACGGAGAGTCTTGGTCGATAGCACTTGCTTTAAAATTGTCATTGTTTCAAAATATAAAAAAATCCGGAGCAAGCCCTATTTTGATTTTGGATGATGTATTTGCCGAACTTGATGATGAGCGTAGAGATCACTTACTAAAAATTATGGAAGATGTTGAGCAAACTTTAATTACATGTGCAGTTGAAAACGATATTCCCAAATCAATATCTGGAAAGAAATATTACGTTAGAACCGGATTTGTGAGCTCTTATGAAGTATGACTTAGCCCGCGAACTATTTAAAAGTTTCAAATCTGCAAAAATTTGGCGCCCAAATTTAGTTAAAGAAGAGACTGAAAGAGCTAATAGTGATCCAGCTCCAATATCTGAATTAATTAACCAAATAGTTTCAGATCGAAATTGGAATCAAGGTGTAGCAGAAGGAAATTTATTCTCAGATTGGGAAAAAATTGTGGGCCTAGAAATTGCTAGCCACACACTTCCAATTTCAACAGTTGATGGAAAATTAATGATTAAGTGTTCTTCAACAGCTTGGGCTAATCAAATGCGGTTAATGCAACAAGAATTATTAACAACTATTAGAAATAGCGCACCAGGAGCATTGATTGAAGAGCTGATTTTTCTAGGACCAAACGCACCAAAATGGCGCAAAGGTCTTCGGTCCATAAAGGGCGCTCGCGGCCCCAGAGACACTTACGGGTAATACCGACCCACAACTTCGTTGTGAAAAACGGGCTAAAGCACCTTTAAACCACAAATAAAGCAATACCACTCTCTTCCCCCGACTAAGATTCGGGGTGAATATGGATCAAAAAACCGCTAAAAGCCCCGCAGCCAAAAAAACCACTAAGTCGTATGACGCCTCAGCGATCACCGTTTTAGAAGGTCTAGATGCAGTACGCAAACGTCCCGGAATGTATATCGGTTCAACCGGAGAGCGCGGTTTACATCATTTAGTTTATGAAGTTGTCGATAACGCAGTTGATGAAGCATTAGCTGGTTACTGCACTGAAATAAATGTATTTTTAAAAAATAATGGTTCAGTAACAGTTGTAGATAACGGTAGAGGTATTCCAGTAGACACCCACCCAGTTGAAAAAAAGTCTGCGTTAGAAGTTGTACTCACTGTTTTACATGCCGGTGGAAAGTTTGGAGATGGTGGTTACAGCGTCTCTGGCGGATTACATGGTGTGGGTGTATCTGTTGTTAACGCACTTAGTTCAGATTTATCAGTAGAAGTAAAACGCGATGGATTTTTTTGGAATCAAAGTTACAAACTAGGTGTACCAACTAGTGATGTAAAAAAAGGTAAAACAACCTCTGATACTGGTACCACAATTAATTTTTTACCAGCAAAAGAAATTTTTGAAACCACAGATTTTTCATTTGAAATATTAGCCACACGTTTTCGAGAAATGGCGTTTTTAAATAAAGGTTTAATTTTAACTCTTACTGATGAACGAAATGGTCACGTCGATGATAAAGGCAATCCAAATTCAGTTCGATACCAATTTGATAATGGCATCATTGATTTTGTTAAGTATTTAAATCAAACCAGAGGCGAAGCACATAAATCGATTATTAATTTTTCGACCGAAGATACAAAATCAAAAATGTCACTTGAAGTTGCGATGCAATGGAATAGTGGTTTTTCTGAGTCGGTCTACACCTTTGCAAACACAATCAACACTCACGAAGGTGGAATGCACGAAGAAGGTTTCCGCACCGCACTAACTTCAATAATTAATAAATTTGGAGAAGAGTGGGGTTTTATACGCAAAAAAGAAGATCGCCTAACCGGCGACGATGTTCGTGAAGGATTAACCGCAATCGTTTCGATAAAAATTGGTGAACCGCAATTTGAAGGTCAAACTAAAACCAAACTTGGAAATACTGAAGCAAAATCATTTACTCAAAAAGCAATGAATGATCATCTAACTAGTTGGTTTGAGAAAAACCCACCTGAAGGAAAAGACATTGTTCGAAAAAGCATTGATGCTGCAGCTGCGCGCATAGCGGCAAGAAAAGCCCGCGATTTATCTCGAAGCAGAAAAGGTTTACTTGAAGGGCGCGGTATGCCTGGAAAATTAGCCGATTGCCAATGGACCGAACCTGAAAAATGCGAGCTTTATATTGTCGAAGGTGATTCTGCTGGTGGTTCTACAAAAGGTGGTCGCGATTCTAGATATCAAGCAGTGTTACCAATTCGCGGAAAAATATTAAATGTAGAAAAAGCCAGAATTGATCGGGTTCTACAAAACAACGAAGTACAAGCCTTAATCACCGCATTAGGCACTGGTATTCATGATGATTTCGACATCGCAAAACTTCGCTATCACAAAATTATTTTGATGGCTGATGCTGATGTAGATGGTCAACACATTAGAACTTTGCTTCTAACTTTACTTTTCAGATTTATGAAACCGCTAATTGAAAAAGGACATGTGTTTTTAGCGCAACCACCACTTTACAAAATTAAATGGGGCGGAAAAGAAGATGTGCAATACGCCTTCTCTGATAAAGAACGTGATGGGCTAATTCAAATCGGAACAAAAGCTGGCAAACGTTTACCAAAAGAAGATGGTATTCAAAGATTTAAAGGTTTAGGCGAAATGCCAGCAAAAGAATTATGGGATACCACCATGGATCCTGCTGCCCGAGTCTTGATTCGAGTAACTCTGGAAGATGCAACTGCAGCAGATGATTTGTTCTCAGTGTTAATGGGTGAAGATGTGGAATTACGTCGCGGGTTTATTCAGCGCAATGCAAAAGATGTTCGGTTCTTGGATATTTAAAAATAAATTATGGATTCCAATAAAAGCAATCAAACTGACAAAATCGACAAACAAGAAAGTGTTGATTTACAAGTAGAAATGGCGCGTAGTTATTTGGACTACGCAATGAGCGTCATTGTCGGAAGAGCGTTGCCAGATGTTCGCGACGGATTAAAACCTGTTCACCGTCGAGTTCTTTACTCAATGTATGACGCGGGTTATCGCCCAGATAAGGGCTATTACAAATCCTCACGCATCGTTGGAGATGTAATGGGTAATTACCATCCACACGGTGACACCGCTATTTATGATGCCGTAGTTCGGTTAGCGCAATTTTGGTCGCTACGTTTTCCATTAATTGATGGCAATGGAAATTTTGGATCTCCCGGTAACGATCCAGCAGCTGCGATGCGTTACACCGAGGCTCGATTAGCTCCACTAGCAATGGAAATGATGCGAGATATTGATGAAGAAACCGTTGAATTTATCTCTAACTATGACGGTAGATCACAAGAGCCAACTGTCTTACCAAGTAGATTTCCAAATTTATTAGTGAATGGTTCCGCTGGAATCGCAGTGGGTATGGCCACAAATATTCCACCACATAATCTGAGCGAAATTATTGAAGCCACTTGTTTTGCGCTTGATAACCCAGAGATGAAATCTGAAGAATTATTGGCAAAACTTTTAACAGTTGTAAAAGGCCCAGATTTTCCAACAAAAGCTTTGATTGTTGGAAGAACCGGCATAGAAGAGGCGTACAAAACTGGCCGCGGATCAATAATCATGCGCGCAGTAATTGAAGTAGAAGAAATTAATAAACGCACCTGTTTAGTTGTTACCGAACTTCCCTACCAAGTTAACCCAGACAATTTAGCTCTAAAAATTGCCGAACTAGTTAAAGATGGCCGCATAAAGGGAATCGCAGATGTTCGCGATGAAGGAAATGAGCGTCTTGGCCAAAGATTAGTAATTGTTTTAAGAAACGATGCGGTTCCTAAAGTTGTAATTAATAATTTGTATAAACACACTCAACTACAAGATTCTTTCGGCGCAAATATGTTGGCATTAGTTGACGGAGTTCCGCGCACTTTACGTCTTGATGAATTCATTCGTTATTACATCGAGCATCAAATTGAAGTCATTATCAAGCGCAGCCAATTCCGCTTAAAAGAGCGGGAAAAACGGGCTCATATTTTGCGCGGTTATTTAAAAGCATTAGATGCTTTAGATGCGGTGATTGCCTTAATTCGCGCCAGTAAAACCCCTGATGATGCCCGAAGCGGCTTAATGAAATTGCTAGAAGTAGATGAGATTCAAGCGAACGCTATTTTGGATATGCAGTTGCGCAGAATCGCTGCGCTCGAGCGCCAAAAAATTAATGATGAGTATGAAGATTTAATGAAAGATATTGTCGATCTAAATAAAATTTTAGAAAATCCAAAACGCCAACGTGAAATTATTAAATCTGAACTCACAGAAATTTCTAACAAATATGGAAATGAACGACGTACTCAAATCACCGCTGGTGACACAGATTTATCTGTCGAAGATTTAATTCCAGATCAAGATGTGGTGGTCACAATAACTAAAGGTGGTTACTGCAAACGAACAAAAGTTGATGCCTATCGCGCCCAAAAACGTGGTGGCAAAGGTGTAAAAGGCGCAGCGTTAAAACAAGATGATGTGGTCGAGCATTTTTTCACCGCATCAACCCACAACTGGTTGTTGTTCTTTACCAATAAAGGCCGGGTGTATCGGGCGAAAGTCCATGAGTTACCAGATACCGGTAGAGATGCTCGCGGTCAGCATGTAGCAAATCTTTTAGCTTTTAAACCAGATGAAAACATTGCCCAGGTAATTGCAATTAAAGATTACAAAGCACAACCGTATTTAGTACTTGCAACAAAATTTGGTTTGACCAAAAAGACTGAATTAATCGAATATGACTCAGCCAGAACTGGTGGTTTGATTGCAATTACTTTAAAACCTAATGATGAAGTTGTTTCCGCTTCATTAGTTAATCAAAAAGATGAATTACTTTTGGTATCGAAAAAAGGAATGTCACTTAGATTTTCAGCAAATGATTCCACTTTAAGACCAATGGGTAGGTCGGCAACTGGAGTTATCGGCATGAAGTTTCGTAAAGGTGATGAATTATTATCGATGTCAGCAATTTCAAAAAATAATAAAAATTATGTATTCACCGCAACAGATGGCGGATTTGCTAAACGAACACAATTAGATGAATACCGAACACAAGGTCGCGGCGGTATTGGAGTAAAAGCTGCCAAAATTGATGAAGATTCTCGCGGAGTATTAGTGGGCGCTTTAATTGTTCAACCAAATGATGAAGTGTTAGCAATTACATCTGCTGGCACTGTAATTAGAACTGCAGTTTCAGAAATCAGGGAAACTGGAAGAGATACATTAGGAGTTCGTTTAGTAAACCTAGAAAATGGTGTTTCAGTAGTTTCAATTACTCGCTTAGTTGACGAGGTTGAATAAGAACGCATAACCTTCACCAGCCTTAATGGGCCTATAGCTCAGCCTGGTTAGAGCGCTTCCCTGATAAGGAAGAGGTCAGTGGTTCAAGTCCACTTAGGCCCACGCTCGTAATCAGCAAAGAGAGTACGGGGACTTAGCTCAATTGGTAGAGCACCTGCTTTGCAAGCAGGGGGTTAGGGGTTCGATTCCCCTAGTCTCCACAAATATTTATTTGCGGCTGATCAAAATAATTTAATACTTAATTAAAAGGAGTCATCATTAACACTGCAATTCTTCACACTTCAATGGGTGATATCACGATTGAACTTTTTCCAAATCATGCGCCAAAAACTGTGACAAATTTTGTGGAATTAGCTTCAGGAAAAAAGGAATGGCGAGATCCTTTTACAAATGAGAAAACTAAAAAAAATCTTTACGACGACACTATTTTTCACAGAGTAATTGCAGGTTTCATGATTCAAGGTGGAGATCCAATGGGTACCGGAATGGGTGGACCCGGTTACAACTTTGCTGACGAGTTTCACGGAGAATTAGTATTTGATAAGCCGTATTTACTAGCGATGGCAAATGCTGGGCCAAACACCAACGGCTCACAGTTTTTTATCACAGTAGCGCCAACTACATGGCTAAATAGAAAACACACTATTTTTGGTGAAGTTAAAGATGAAGCATCCAAAAAAGTTGTTGACAAAATTGCAACTGTTAAAACTGGAGCTCAAGATAAACCAGTGCAAGCAGTTAAAATTCAATCTGTAACCATAAAATAATTTGAGCAAAACTTTAACCGGCAGCCTGATACTTTTTATATCAGGTTGTTATGTTCTGGGAGTTTTACAACCTGCAATTGTTGATCAATTTATGATCAACAGTTTTGCGGTTAAAAGCGGTGAGTACTATCGATTAATTACAGTGGCACTAACTCATGGCGGAATTTTTCATCTGCTTTTTAACATGATGGCTTTTTATTCCTTAGGTACTCCAATAGAAAATTTTTATGGCAGAACCCGTTACATAATCATCTTGGTAGTTTCATTATTGGCAGGTTCCATCAGCTCGGTTTATTTAAATCAAAACCCAACTTATGCAGTTGGCGCATCAGGAATGATTTTTGGATTGTTTGGTGCTTTGGCTATAACCGGTAAAAGAATGGGGGCGGATTACCGATCAATCATGACCCTGGTTGGAATCAATCTGTTGCTTCCTTTTGTCATTAGCAATATTGATTGGCGGGCGCATGTTGGGGGTTTCATCGGCGGCTTAGTTGCCACTTTGTTAATTAAACCCACCCACCGAGGGAATATTTACTACAACTAGCAAGTTACAAAGGTATCGACCTGAACCACCCAGACTTTGGTGGCCTATAGCCAAAACTGTAGCCAGATGTTCAGGCAGAAATTCAAGTAGAAAACTACAGAAATATAAGGAGTAATAAATAATGGCAAGAGCCGTAGGTATTGATTTAGGAACTACAAATAGTTGCGTCGCGGTATTAGAAGGTGGCGAACCATCTGTAATCGCTAACGCAGAGGGCGCACGAACCACACCTTCGATTGTTGCCTTTGCAAAAAACGGCGAAGTTTTAGTTGGTGAAGTTGCAAAGCGCCAAGCAGTTACAAACGTAGAGCGAACCATCCGTTCGGTAAAACGTCATATGGGAACTAACTGGACCATGGATGTAGATGGCAAGAAATACACACCACAGGAAATCAGCGCTCGAATTTTGATGAAATTAAAGCGTGATGCTGAAAGTTATTTAGGCGAAACAATTACTGATGCGGTTATTACAGTTCCAGCATATTTCAATGATGCCCAACGTCAAGCAACAAAAGAAGCGGGCGAAATTGCTGGGCTTAATGTTTTGCGCATTGTTAACGAACCAACCGCTGCAGCATTGGCTTATGGTTTAGATAAAGGCGACAAAGAACAAACAATTTTAGTTTTTGATCTTGGTGGCGGAACTTTCGATGTTTCACTTCTTGAAATAGGAGAAGGTGTTGTCGAAGTTAAAGCAACCAATGGTGACAACCATTTAGGTGGCGATGATTGGGATCAAGCATTAGTAGATCATTTGGTAAAAATATTCCAAGCAAAAAATGGAATTGATTTAACTAAAGACAAGATGGCAATGCAACGAGTTCGCGAAGCTGCTGAAAAAGCAAAAATAGAACTTTCTGCCTCTGCCCAAACATCAGTTAATTTGCCATACATAACTGTTGATGCTGAAAAAAATCCATTGTTCTTAGATGAAACAGTTACCAGAGCGCAGTTCCAAGGAATGACCGCGGCTTTGTTAGAGCGTTGCAAAAAACCATTTGAAGCGGTTTTACGCGATGCCGGAATTCCAATTGCTGACATTGATCATGTTGTTTTAGTTGGTGGATCAACTCGTATGCCTGCTGTTGTTGATTTAGTTAAATCTTTAACTGGTGGCAAAGAGCCAAACAAAGGCGTGAATCCAGACGAAGTTGTTGCAGTAGGCGCATCACTTCAAGCAGGTGTATTAAAAGGTGAAGTAAAAGACGTTTTGTTGCTTGATGTAACCCCACTTTCTTTGGGTATTGAAACTAAAGGTGGCGTTATGACAAAACTAATTGAACGCAACACAACTATTCCGACAAAAAGAAGTGAAATTTTCACCACCGCTGATGACAATCAACCAGCGGTACAGATTCAAGTTTTCCAAGGTGAGCGCGAAATGGCGGCTTACAACAAGAAACTTGGAATGTTTGAGTTAACTGGTTTGCCACCAGCTCCACGAGGTGTGCCACAAATTGAAGTTACTTTTGACATCGATGCCAACGGAATTGTGCATGTTTCAGCAAAAGATCTTGGCACTGGAAAAGAACAACGCATGACCATCACTGGTGGATCTGCTCTTCCAAAAGAGGAAATTGATCGCATGATGAAAGATGCTGAAGCACACGCAGAAGAAGATAAACAGCGCCGTGAAGAAGCAGATGTTCGTAACACCGCAGATTCATTGGTTTATCAAACAGAAAAATTCTTAAAAGATAATGCTGATAAATTCAATGAAGGAGAAAACGCAACTAAGAAAATTGAACTTGAGAATGCGCTAGCAGATCTTAAGAAAGCACTTGGTGGCAATGAGACCTCTGCTATAAAGAGTGCAACTGAAAAAGTTTCTGAAATCAGTCAACAACTTGGAGCAGCGCTGTATGCAGCAAATGCGGCGGCGCAAACTCAATCAACCGGTGGAACAACTCCAGATGATGGAGTTCAAGATGCTGAGATTGTGGAAGAGAAATAATGACTGAAGAGAGTCAAGCTGCCAGTACTGAACAGCAACTCTCTGATGCAGTAGAAGAAGTTTTAAGTGAAGCGGCAACACTTACAGATGAAGCGGCTTCACTAAAAAACGATCTACAACGTTTGCAGGCAGAGTATTCAAATTATCGAAAGCGAGTAGATCGCGATCGGGCGTTAGCAGCAGATTTAGCAACGGCATTATTTTTAACCGAACTTTTACCAATACTTGATGATTTAGATCGTGCTGGGCAACATGGCGAATTAGTTGGTGGTTTTAAAGCCGTTGCTGATCGAATCACAGCAACTTGTGAAAAATTAGGTTTGGTTAAATTTGGAAATCCAGGTGAACCGTTTGATCCTAATATTCACGAAGCGCTAACTCACAATAAATCTAGCGATGTTACCGAACCGACGGCCACCGAAGTTTTACAACCAGGTTATAAGTTGAAAGATAAGGTTTTACGCCCAGCGCGGGTTGCAGTTACAGATCCGTCATAACAAGATTGAGTTATGGCTGCTAAAGATATTTTTGAAAAAGATTATTACCAAGTTCTTGGTGTATCTAAAACCGCCGATTCAGCCGCTATTAAAAAGCAGTACCGAAAATTAGCTCGTGAATTACATCCAGATAAAACCAAAGGCGATAAAAAATTAGAAGATCGATTTAAGGCGGTCTCCGAAGCCTACGATGTTTTAGGTGATGATAAAAAACGCGCTGAATATGATCAAGCACGAGCGGCATTTGCATCCGGTCGAATTCCACCGGGATTTGGCGCAAATCAATCCGGTGGTTTTTCGGGCAGCTTTAATGGTGCAGACTTTTCAGATTTATTTGGCTCAGACCAAGATATTTTTTCTACAATTTTTGGTGGCGGTTCCAGATCGCGTCGTGGTTCAGATTTACAAACCCAAACCACAATTTCCTTTAAAGATTCAATCAAAGGAACAGAGTTAAATCTAAATTTAAGACCGCAAAATTCTGCACCAATTAATGTAACCACTCGAGTACCTGCTGGGATAAAAGATGGTTCAAAAATTAAATTAAAAGGTCGTGGCGCTCCCGGTGCTGCTGGACCTGGTGATTTGTATGTAACGGTAAATGTTCAGCCACATTCATTTTTTACTCGAAAAGATGAGAATATTTTAATTAAAGTGCCAATCACTTTTAATGAAGCGGTGCTAGGTGCAGATATTTCAGTTCCCACAATTGATGGCGATGAAGTAAAAGTACGAATTTCTCCCGGAACCCCATCTGGGCGAACATTGCGGGTGAAAGGTCGAGGAATCAGAAGTAAAACGGTCGTCGGAGATATGTTGATTACAGTTGAAATAGTTGTGCCACAAAGAGTTGAAGCCAGCGCTAAACATGCACTAGAAGAGTTTGCTCGCATTACTAAAGATTTTAATCCGCGGGCAGATCTTTCTAAACAAGCAAAACTTTAAAATCTTAGATTTTAGATTAAGGTGGGTCTATGTCTCATTCTGAATCTTGGAACAAGTTAAAAACCCAAATCACAAACAAAGCTGTTGTGCTTGGAAAAGTAATTCTTTCTAGTGGTAAAGAAGCAAACTATTACGTCGATCTTCGCCGGGTCACTTTAGATTCAGAGGCTGCGCCATTAGTTGGCGAAGTCATGTTAGAACTAACTAAAGATTTTGATTTTGAAGCAGTTGGCGGCTTAACACTCGGAGCAGATCCAGTCGCAACCGCAATGATGCACATAGCGGCAAAACGTGGTCAAAAACTAAATTCTTTTGTGGTTCGAAAATCAGAGAAAGCACATGGACTACAGCGCCGTATTGAAGGGCCAGATGTAAAAGGTAAAAAAGTATTAGCGGTCGAAGATACAAGCACAACCGGCGGTTCAGTTTTGACTGCGGTTGAAGCGCTTCGCGCTGAAGGTGCAATAGTTGTAGCTGTAGCAGTAATTGTTGAACGTGGAGCAAAAGCTGCAATTGAATCAGCAGGCCTACCTTATTTGGCGGCTTACTCGCTTGGTGATTTAGGTTTATAAAACTTAACTTTTTCTTTTGTGGCTTTTATAAACCTCTAAAAATATCGGAGTAATCGACAACACCACAATTACCGCAACAATTGGAAAAATATATTGGTCAACTGAACCTTTTAATTTTTCACCTAAGTAATAACCGCCCCAAATAAATCCTTGTGTCCAAACCACAGCACTTATGACATTCCAAAACATAAATTTTCTTACTGGAAACCCGAGTAATCCAGAGACCGGGTTAACTACATGCCTGACAACTGGAATAAAACGTCCAATAAAAATCATTTTTCCAATTCCGTAGTTATCAACCCAAGTTTTTACCTTTGCTAAATAAGTAGGATTAAATATTCTAGATTTTTCATTTTGAAAAAGTTTTACGCCATATTTCTGACCCAACCAATGTCCAAGTTGTGATCCTAGAATCGCTGCCAATAAGGAACCAATCACCAAAGGTGCAAGAGAGAGTTTTACATTTAGTTTTTCACCAGTGCCAGATGCGGCGACGCCTGCGAGAAATAACAAAGAATCACCTGGCAAACCAATCACTAATGGCAAACCAGTTTCTAAAAAAAGAATCACAAAAATCCCAATTAATCCAAATGTATTAATTGCATTTTCAGCGCTTAAAAAGTGCATAGTGAAAAGGTTATCTTTGATTGCCGTTTAATCTTGCGCATTTAGGTATTTGGTTGGCATAAATCGGCATTTATCCACTTTTTCCTTGCTCAGATTTGCCGACCGACCCTAGAGTGTGCGTAAACTCTCGCCCGTCATCTACAGATATACATATCTATTATGTTTATTTAGCAGAGCATTATGAAGAGCTAAAAGGAGATTGAAATTGGATTTAGTTCAAGTATCCGGAGATAACTTAAATTACGCATACATTGTTCTCGGTATTTCATTAGTAGCACTCGCGATTGCCTATGGTTTACGGGCTCAAGTTTTGGCAGCCGGAGAAGGAACCGACAAAATGCGAGAAATCGCCGCCGCGGTGCAAGAGGGTGCGGCCGCATATTTAGCTCGACAATTTCGAACCCTTTCTTATTTTGTAGCAATAGTTTTTGTTTTACTTTTCGCTTTGCCTGGCGATATGGATATTCGTATCGGGCGATCAATCTTCTTTTTAATCGGCGCAGCATTTTCAGCAATTGTTGGATACAACGGAATGTGGTTAGCAGTTCGCGCAAATGTGCGCGTGGCTGAAGCAGCCCGACAAAAATCTGCATCAAAAGCGGTACAAATCGCATTTCGAACCGGTGGCGTTGTTGGAATGACAACTGTGGGCCTTGGCTTACTTGGCGCAAGTTTGGTTGTTATTTTGTACAAAGCTGATGCTCCTAAAGTTTTAGAAGGTTTTGGATTTGGCGCAGCGATGCTTGCGATGTTTATGCGAGTTGGCGGTGGAATATTTACTAAAGCTGCTGATGTTGGTGCAGACTTAGTTGGAAAAGTTGAAAAAAATATTCCTGAAGATGATCCAAGAAATGCCGCGACTATTGCCGACAACGTTGGTGACAACGTTGGTGACTGTGCTGGAATGGCTGCTGATTTATTTGAATCTTATGCCGTTACTTTGGTGGCAGCGTTAATTTTAGGTAAAGCTGGTTTTGGCGATGCTGGTCTGATTTATCCATTATTGGTTCCAGGAATTGGAATCATTACCGCAATTATTGGAATTTTCTTAACTAGATTGCGCGCCGGAGATCGCAGCGCAATGAATGCAATTAATCGCTCATTCTTTTTATCGGCGGTAATCAGTGCGGTTTTGGTTGGATTAACAACTTATACATATTTACCAGACTCGCTCAAGAACATGTCTGGTTTGAAAGCTGAGATGCAAAACATTGATTTAAATCCAAGAATGTTTGCATTCACCGCAGTTTTAATTGGAATTGTTTTGGCGGCGGCAATTCAAGTGCTAACTGGTTTCTTTACCGAAGTTGGTAAGCGTCCAGTAAATGATGTTTCCGCATCATCTAAAACTGGGCCAGCAACTGTAATTTTGGCTGGTATATCAGTTGGTTTTGAATCAGCGGTTTATTCCGCGCTATTAATTGCAGCAGCGGTCTTTGGT
The DNA here is from genome assembly GCA_963977945.1 of uncultured bacterium. Lineage (GTDB taxonomy): Bacteria > Actinomycetota > Actinomycetes > Nanopelagicales > Nanopelagicaceae > CALMJB01. The sequence goes on along the minus strand of CAXBQO010000001.1, from coordinate 1,182 downwards.
GCATTTTTATTAGGCAACGGATCAATTGTTCTTTCACTATTTGCGGTCGCACTTGCCGGAACCGGATTATTAACAACTGTTGGTGTTATTGTGGCAATGGATACCTTTGGTCCAATCTCTGACAATGCGCAAGGAATTGCTGAAATGTCTGGTGATGTTAAAGGTGATGGCGCAAAGATTTTGACCTCACTTGATGCAGTTGGAAATACAACCAAAGCAATCACTAAAGGAATCGCAATTGCAACAGCGGTACTCGCCGCGACTGCACTCTTTGGTGCGTTTACTGATGCAATTAAAGAAGCAGTAACTGAAGCCGGTAAAACTGCTACCGATTTAGCACTGCAATTTCAAGGAGTACTTGATGTAGCAGATCCAAGAAACTTAGTTGGCTTAGTAATCGGCGCATCAGTTGTATTTATGTTTTCTGGTTTAGCAATTAATGCAGTATCGCGCGCAGCCGGAGCAGTTGTATTTGAAGTACGCGAGCAGTTCCAGAAATTTCCTGGAATCATGACTGGAAAAGTTCGTCCGCAATATGGCCGAGTGGTAGACATTTGTACTCGCGATTCTTTGCGCGAACTTGCAACTCCAGGTTTGCTTGCAGTTATGGCGCCAATCGCAGTTGGTTTTGGACTCGGAGTTGGCGCGCTTGGTGCTTATCTTGCAGGCGCAATAGGAACTGGAACTTTAATGGCTGTCTTCTTGGCCAACTCAGGTGGCGCTTGGGATAACGCTAAAAAAATGGTGGAAGATGGAAATCACGGCGGTAAAGGATCAGAAGCACACGCTGCCACAGTTATTGGTGACACTGTTGGTGATCCATTTAAAGACACTGCTGGCCCCGCGATTAACCCATTAATTAAGGTTATGAATTTAGTTGGATTATTGATTACGCCAGCGATTGTTTCCTTCGCGTTAGATGGAAAAACTTCTATTGCGAAAACAATTTCTATACTTGCGGTATTAGTGATTACATATTCATTAATAAGAAGTCGGCGTAAATCAACCGCTATTGCCTAAACTAATTGGAATAAATTAGAACTTGGGAACCAAACTAGTAATAGTTGAGTCACCGGCTAAAGCGCGAAAAATTGGCGCTTTTCTTGGTAAAGATTATGTAGTTGAAGCTTCCGTTGGCCATATTCGCGATTTACCGCAAAGAGCGGCCGATATTCCAAAAGA